>JBFJXT010000050.1:0-10755 GCA_041623015.1 Thermoplasmatota archaeon
CCCACGAGGGTGCCGTCATCCGAGACGAATTGGAACGGTTGCCCCGATACGCTGAAGCGGTCTTGCTCCAAGTAGCCGAGATGCAGCCCCTCGCACGGGCCCTAGGTGCTTGCCATGATGCCTTCATCCTGGGGCGTGGCGTGCACGCAGCCACCGCCGCAGAAGCCGCATTGAAGCTCAAGGAAATCGCCTACGTGCACGCGGAAGCCTTCGACGCAGCAGAACTCAAACACGGTCCCCAAGCCCTACTGCGGCCGGACACGCCGTGCCTGTTCTTCCTCGGAGATGACGAGGATGCCGCCAAGACGCTGCACAACCTCATGGAAGTGCGAGCCCGAGGTGCGCCGGTCCACGTCATTCGCAGCACCGGGCCTGAACTGGACGACCTTGATGGCGTCTGCGAAACAGTGCTCCACTTGGACGCGCCCGCAGGTCCCCTGGCTGCCGTCATTCACGCCATGGCCGCACAATGGGTCTCCTATTACGCCGCCCTTGGGCTAGGTCGAGAAATTGACCGGCCCCGCCACTTAGCAAAAAGTGTCACCGTGGACTGAACCGAGGCGCCGTCTGGTGCCCGGGCCCGGGAAGCGCCCCCGCCACGCGACACCGAAGGGCATTGCTTATGTTGGGCCGCTATAGTTTCACTCGAGACCGGATGCCGAGTGACAACCCGGTGGCCAGACGCAACGCGCTCATCATCCCCGGTGGATTGGTGCTGTGCTACTGCCTGCTGGCCATCATGTACGCCGAACTCGTGCGCAGTGATGACACCCTGTGCAATGACGGAGGCCGCATTCTCATCCGAAATGTTTGCTACAACGTCTGGAAGCTCATGCTTCCCTTCGCCTTGGTGGGCCTCGGCGTGCTCCTTGGCGGTGCCCTTGGCATTCGCACCCGACGCACCGGGTCCACCGCAGGATTGTACCACGGAACGGGATCTCATTTCACACTCGCATTCCTTGCAAGCCTCGTCGTCTTGCCTTTGCTTGGGTTGATTGTGCAATTCATGCGCGAGCGCCTTCTTGGCAAGGTGTTCGTCATTCATGCCTACGACATCGCCTTCCAGCACACCTTCTTGTTGGCCGTGGCGACCCTCGTGGGCTCCGCCGCGTTCTTCCCCTACCTGGGGCTGTACTTACACCAGGATAAGCGCCGCCGCCGCTTCCTTGACATGGCCGATTTGCCCCGCGCTGAAACCGTCCTCCGGGTCCAAGAGCCCCCCGATGACGAAGGAGATGGCATGTGGGCGCCCCTCGAAGAAGAATGGGATGGCGACGAGCCCTGGGACGAAGAAACCGGCATCAAACCGATTGCTGCCGGACGCCGGCCCGCGAAGACCGGCGGCCTAGATGCAGAATCCGATTCCGAGCCCGTCGCGGCCCCTTCAGTGCTCGTTGATGGAGCGGAAACCCTCGATGAGGGGGTCACCGAAATCATCGATTCAGACCTCGAATCCCTTGGCGACGACGCTACCAAAATCGAGAATGCAGCTGAATCACCTCCTGAACCCGAACCAAGGGGTGCCGGTTTCCTCGCCGCCCTTGAAGCACGAGACGCCGCCAAGGCTGCCAAGGAAACCGCCCAAGCTGCCCCCGGCGAGGCACCAGAAACGGCGCCGGAAGCAGAGCCTGAATCGGGAGCGGATTTGCGCGATGCAAGCAAAGAAGTAGACCGCTTGAAGGAGCCGGGGGCCAGTGATGGACCCAAAACCTTCCTCGATTACCCCTGCGAGGCACGCCCCGTTAGCGACCTGCCCGGCATTGATCGGGACATCATCACGCTCCTTGCGCAAGTAGGCGTCCGCACCACGGCCGGCCTGCGGCACAAATCCGATCAAGAACTGGCCCACGCCGCCAGTGTTCCCACGCGCCGCGCCAGGGGATGGCGCTCCACGGCCGAACTGATGTGCGTCCCCGGCATTGGCCCCTCGTATGCGGTAGCGCTTGTGACTGCCGGAGTAGACGGCGTGGATGACCTGAAGCGGCTCTCCGTCGATTCCCTGCTGCGCCACCTTGGCCCCGACCGCCCCGCCGCCATCACCCCCAAGCGGTTGCAAGCGTGGCAAGAAGCAGCGCAATCCTTGGAGCGCATTGAGCAGCCTGTCCCCTTGGAGTAGGCCCCTTTATCGGGGGGATGAACCTGCGCCGTCATGAGATGGCACTCCCTGGGAACATCGAATGGTTCGTAATCATCGCCGTTGTGCTGCTGTTGTTTGGCGGCAGCCAAATCCCAAAGCTGGCCCGATCTTTGGGTCGCGCCCGTGGCGAATTCCAGAAGAGCAAGTCGGATTTTGAACGGGAGTTAAGCGCCGGCGAGCGCGACGCCCAGTCTGCAAGCGAGGCTCGCGTGGAGGAAAACATCCGCAAAACCGCCGCCGATCTAGGCATCCCGGTGGACGGTCGCTCCCTTGATGACATCAAGCGCGACTTGAACGAAAAATTGAGCTAAGCTAGGAAGCATCGGACGAGCTTTCGCCTCGGCCACTTCGCTTCTGGGCCACGCGCGCAGCGAGAATCCCAAGGCCGTACAATCCCATCAAGGGGAGGGCGACCATCACTTGACTGACCACCGTTGGGTCTGTCACGAGGGCTGCAAGAATCACAATGACCACCGTCGCATGGCGCCACACCTTGGTCCACGAAGAAGCTTCAACGAGGCCGACCCGGGTCAATGCGTACATGGCGACCGGCGTTTGGAACGCGGCACCGAACACCAGTAACAGGCTCACGCTGAACGACACCAACTCAGACACTTCTAGAAGCGGCTGGGCGCCAAGGGCGGTGCCGTATCCGTACAATGTGCTGAACATGAACGGTAGCACGTAGGCGTAACAGAACGCCACGCCGGCACCAAACAGCAACAGCATAGGCAAAAATGCCGAGCGTAGCGCCTTCCGTTCCTGCGGCTTCAACGCAGGCATCAAGAAACCGCCCATTTGGCCCACGGTCACGGGAAGCGTAACAAGCGCCGAGATGCCGAACGCCACGGCCAATTCGGCCATGAAACCGTCCAAGGGGCGAACTTGCACGAGGGTCACGCCGGCTGGCACCAAATCCGCAGCCATGCGGCCAAAAGCTTGCGCGGCCAAATTGTCATGCAGAGCAGGCACCGGATACCAGGAGCCTGCGTCCCAGCGGAAACTGAACATGAACGCCGAGGCGCCAAGCAAGGCCCCAATGCTCACCAAGAGGCGCCGACGCAAATCGTCGATGTGTTGGGTCCAGTGCATGGACGCGGCGGCGGTCGATTTTTGCCCTGCGCCTCGAATCATCAGGGCGGCAAAGATCACCACAAACAGCACTAAGCTCGCGCGAAGCCAGGTCTGTGCGGTGACCACCATGGCCACGGCCACGATGCCACCCCGTTTCATGGTTTCCGGGCGGCGGGCTCTTGAATGACTGGGGTGCTCGCCTGGCGTGGACGCCATTGTGCTTGCTGCCGGACGGGGGGCCCGTATGGCTCCGTGCTGTTCTCAGTCTCCCAAACCACTCCTGCCCCTTGCTGGCCGCAGCCTCCTGCATCACTTGCTGCGTGGACTGACTGAGGCGAGCATCAAGCGCGTCGTGGTGGTGGTTGAGCACATGGCAGAGGCCGTTGAAGCAGCAGCCCATGCCGTGGGCGAAAAACTGGGCCTAGACGTTGTCTGCGTCCGCCAAGGAGATCCAAAAGGCACCGGTCACGCCGTTGCGGTGGGCGCCGAGCACGTGTCGGGCGATGCCCTCGTGGTGGTCGCAGACGGCTGGGTTCACGAAGACACCCTCAAGGAATTGGCCAATTCATCCGAATTTGCCGTGGCCGTGGCCACCGTAAAGGACCCGCACCGATACGGCGTCTTGGACGTAGACGGGGACCGCGTTGTGGGATTGCAGGAAAAACCAGAACGAGGCGCTGCCACCAGCAACACGGTCAACACAGGGCTATACCACATGCCAGCGGACGCCCTCGCGGCCTGCGCCAACCTGAAGCCGTCCGTGCGGGGCGAACTGGAACTCACCGATGTGCTTGCTGACTGGGCCAAGGAAGGCAAAGTGCAAGCCGTCACCGCCAAGGACTGGTACGACGTGGGCAACCCCTGGGATTATCTCGGGGCCCACGAAGTAATCTTGCCCCAAGAAATGGGTCGCCTTTTGGTGGTCAATGGCCATGGAGGCGGAGGCCACGTGGAACCCGGCGTCGTGGTCAACGGCCGCCTCTGGGTCGAACCTGGCGCCACCGTCCGATCCGGCACCTACATCGACGGCGACGTGTATGTGGCTGCGGGCGCCGACGTGGGGCCCAATGCCTACCTTCGAGGCGCCGTTTACCTGGGGCCTGGGGCGCGCGTTGGGGCTGCGAGTGAAATCAAAAACAGCATCTTGCTCGATGGCGCCAAAGCGCCTCACCACAACTACGTAGGCGATTCGGTGCTTGGCCAAAACTGCAACCTTGGGTCCGGTACCAAAATTGCCAACCTCAAGTTCAGCGACGCCACTGTTCGAGTTGACTGGGACGGATTTATCGTTGATACCGGCCGGCGAAAATTCGGAGCCGTGGTGGGAGATGGGGCACGCACCGGCATCAATGCTAGCCTCCTACCAGGAACCGTGATTGGAGCTGGCGCCTGGGTTGGAGCAGGAAAAACCGTGGGCAGCTGGATTGAAGCAGGCGCCAAACTGCTGTAATTGTGGCGACATTGGGCGACAATGCTCATACGGCCCATACCGCTTTCACCATCATGGAGACCGTGACTGTATCCTCATTGGACCAAGACACCTGGCCGCTTGATGCCAGTGATTTTCTTGGCGCCATTACCCAAAAATCGACGCTGATGCGCGAAGGTCACGCTGCCGGAATGGCCGCCAGCCCCGGTCCCATCCGAGCCTCCGGTCTCCTGTTTGCAGGCATGGGCTTCAGTGGCATCTCCGCCAACCTCGTCAAGGACGCCGCCACCCGGGCCCTTGACATGCCGTTCACCATTGTCAAGCACTACCAATTCCCGCATCATGTGGAACGCGACTGGATGACCCTCGCCGTCTCCTACTCGGGCGAGACCGAGGAAACCCTCGAAGTGACCAAAGAAAGTCGCCTCCGTGAAGTGCCGGTGACGGTGTTTACAACGGGCGGCTCGCTTGAGGGCATGGGGGACTACGTGGTGCCGCAACCCACTGGATACCAACCTCGCGCCGCCCTGGGCTACAGTTGGTTCAGCTTGCTTGGATTCCTCGAAGGCACCGGCATGTTGCACGAAGAAGTGCCCCTCGATGCCGTGGTCGCGGCCGTTGAAGAAGTGGATGCCACCTGCGGGCCCCACATCCCTGAATCTCAAAACGAAGCCAAGCAACTGGCTCGCAAACTGTTTGAAAAAGTGCCGCAAATCTACGCAACGCCCGCCTTCTACGGCGTCGGCCTGCACTTCAGGGGCATGCTCAATGAGAATGCCAAGAAAATTGCCCACGTAGACCTGATTCCTGAGTGCAACCACAACGACTTGACTGGCTGGGGCGACGATCCCAACCGAAGCCACTTCACGGTCCTGGCCCTTAGCCACGCGGAGCAAAACCCGCAAATCGTGAAGCGTATCGACTTCATGAAGCAGCGCTACACAACGTGGGGCCTCCCCTGGCACCACCGCGAATTCAACGCCGTGCACAGCTTCAAGCAACACGTGGTGGAACAGGCCCGGGCCATTCAATTCCTCGACTACGCAAGCTTCTACGTGGCGATGCTTCGCGGTGTGGACCCCAGCGAAATTCGCGAAATCAAAGGCCTCAAGGCGCACCTAAAAGCCTAGATTCATTGCCCGAATCCCGTGTTTTTCGGGAGAAATTCGGCTGCCAATGGTTAGAAAAGAACCATTGCGCAAGCTTTACCCCAATCATTCAGATGGTCATAGGTCTGAATATTTCAGACAGGGGTAACAAAATGAACACTCTCTACAAGACAACCATGCTGGGCATCGCCCTCATCAGCTTGACCGCCGCATCCGCATTCGCCTCCACCTACGTGGGTGGAGCCACCTTTGTGGGACGCGACGACAGCGCAGGACAAGTGCTTGATGCTGGTGGCGTCATGTGCAACGAAGGCAGTGGTGATGGAGTCGGAGGCGCTTGCTTCCCATGGTCCAGCCTCGCACCAGGACAAGTATACGTCAGCGTTGATGATGTTGTGGCCGGCTCCGATGTGGCCTTCCAAGTCTGTGTGGACAACAACGGTGACGGCCTCTGCGGCGACGTGGGTGGCGTGAACTCGCCGGGCATCAGTGCCAACGTGGACATCGGCGGCTGCCGAGACACGATTCTGTTTAGCCACGACGACCAAGGCAATTTCTTCAACCCGCTCGGGGCCCTCCCCACGGCCTTCCCGCAAGGCTGTGATGGCGGCTTCCCAGGTTGGATCGTCTTCATCTGCGCTGGAGCCCATGATGACGGCCAAACCACCCACACCCACGAAGTGACCAGCGGAACCGTCACCCCCGCCTACTCTGGCAGCGGCACCGGCACCTTCTGTGGCGGCATTGGCAAGTTGAACATCCCGCCCAAGCCCTACGTGATCATCCCCGACGGTGCCACTCCGGCCCAAGTGGATGCCCTGATTGCCAAGAGCATGGAGCGCGTACGCCGCGCAGCGGAAGACGTGAGCAACTTCATCGCGTTCCCAGAAATCCGCGACCTCCCATCCCTCTAATTAGGCGACATTCCCGTTTTCCTCCTCCACCTCCTCGATCTCTGAACCCTCTCCATTCATCTCCAATCGAATCCCATTTTTTGCAAGTCAAATGGAGTGATTTTCCCCCACTTATCGGCCTGAACTAGATACTCGGGGTCCGGCACGGAATGCTTACCTGTCACAATCCTATCTCATTGGGTCTAACTCTGTTAGACAGGGGTAATAAAATGAACACTACCATCCGAACCACACTCTGCACCCTCCTGCTCATCGGCCTCGTCGCCGCGCCCAGCCTCGCCTCCAATTACGCCGGTGGCGCCACGTTCGTCGCCCGCGACGACAGCGCCGGACAACTCGTGGATGCTGGCGGCATGATGTGCTACGAAGACACCGGAGATGGTGTTGGCGGAGCCTGCATTCGCTGGGACGAACTCGCTCCTGGCGAAGAATACGCCGCCATTGACGACGTGCTTGCCGGAACCAACGTCGCCTTCCAAGTCTGCGTCGACAACAACGGCGACGGCCTCTGCGGTGACACCCCCGCCACCGCCGGCACCGCCGGAAGCGTCTTCGGCCGCTGCCGCGACACCATCCTGTTTAGCCACGACGACGACGGGAACTTCTTCAACCCGCTCGGCCCCCTCCCCTTGGCCTTTGACCAAGGCTGTGACGGCGGCTTCCCCGGTTGGATCTTGTTCCTCTGCGAAGGCGGACACGACGACGGCAACTCCGTCCACACCCACAGCGTCACCAGCGGAACCTTCACGCCCTCCACCACCGGCAGCGGCAAGGGAACCTTCTGCGGCGGTGTTGGCGAACTGAACATCCCGCCCAAGCCCTACGTCATCGCTGACAGCAACGCCACCCCCGACGAAATTGGCGACCTCATCACCAAAGCCATCGTTCGCCTCCAAGAGGTCCTCAAACGCTTCTCGGACCTCATCGACCTCGGCTCGCCCATTGAAATCCGCTCGATTCCGTAGAATCAGCCAAGACGCACCTTTTCCTCTCCTTCCTTGAAGACCCATCAGGGGGAAACGGGGGCCCCACTTGGGCTCCTCCCGCATCGCGTCTCCTTTAAGCCCACATCATGGTGGGCCCATCGTTGGAAGGTCTGTCGTCCCTGCGCTCCATAGCATCGGCACCCGGGAAGGTCATCCTGTTCGGCGAGCACGCTGTGGTCTACGGACACCCCGCCATTGCGGCAGCCACCGACCAACGAACCCTCGTGGAAGTGGACCGCTGCGGTGACCGATTCACCGTCAACGGCTTTCGAATCCACGAGCGATACCACAGTTACCTCCTGACGGCCGTGGAAGAACTCTGGCACGAAGAAGACGCCGTGCGCATCCAAACCGAAGGCGGCGTCCCGTCGGCCAGCGGCACCGGAAGCAGCGCGGCATTGACCGTGGCCACTGTGGCGGCCCTTCATCGGCTGCAAGAAATTGACGACCTGCCCCGCCTTGCCAAGGATGCCTTCCATGTGGAGCGCAAAACCCAAGGCGGCGGCAGCCCCGTGGATACCAGCACCAGCACCGCAGGTGGCGCCATCGCCATCGCCGGAGAAGCGCCAGGCATGGGAGACCCACTCTGGGACTTGCACTGGGAAGATCGCTCCTGGTTCGTCGAACGGGTTCCGCTTCCAAGCCTCAGCCTCGTGGTGGGCAACAGTGGCATCAAGGGCCGCACCGACGAACAAGTGGCCAAGGTGCGCAACGCCGCAGCCAAAAACGTCCTCGTGAGGGATACTCTTGGAGAAATTGGGCAAATTGCCAGGGATGCGGTGCCCTTGCTTCGCGCCGATGATCGCGTGGGCATTGGCGAATTGATGGACCGTGCGCACACCTGCATGCACACCATCGGCGTCAATCACCCCGCCATTCAGCACCTGGTGGACGCCGTGCGTGCGGTCCCTGGGACCTTTGGAGCCAAAATCACGGGAGCCGGCGGCGGCGGCAGTATGGTCGCCCTCACCGACAAGCCACAACGAGCAGCCACCGCCATCGAAGAAGCCGGCGGCACCCCGTACATCGTTCGCCTTGGCGGCGAAGGTGTGGCGTGGCATGATTCTCCTCCAGAATAGACCATTGGGGGGGGTCGAAGGTCCTTTTGCCCCATTTGCCAAAATAGGAGCCTTTGAGGACGCCTCGTGAATCGTGGCCCATGCGTGCGTGGATCTTGCTTGTGGCCCTGAGCCTTGCTCTGGCTGGCTGTAGCGGCAGTTCAGACAACGGGGGCGGGACCAATGAAACCATGGTCAATGGCGATTCAAGCGGAGCCTTGTCAACTGCGGAGTCTGATGGCAGTCCCGGAATGGAGGGTACGGGCGATCCGAGTACCGAAGCAGATTCGGAAGCACCTGGAGCCAGCGATGCACCTGCCAGCGATGGCAGTGAGTCAGCATCCCCGGCCGATTCAAGCAACGAAGCCGCGTCTGAGCCAGCCCCTTCGAACCAAAACGCCGAACCGGAACCTGAAGCGGGCCCGGAGCAAACCGCCGAACCAGAGCCCGAAGAAACTGAACCCAGCCTACCAGAACTCCTTCCCTCGGATCCCGAAGCGCCCATCATCCCAGTGGACCCTGAACAAACCATCACGGACGCCCTGCCGATCTAAATGACGCCGATAAACAGGCCTTGGTCGGCTCAATCGGGGCAACAGAGTTTTTGTCGGGTACGTCGCTATGGGCATTATGGTCCGCCCGGTGCTCTTGAAGCTCGGAGGCAGTGTGCTCACCGACAAAGAGTCCGAAGGCCGCTTCCGACGCGCCGCCGCCAAGCGATTGCTTGGTGAAATCGCTCGAAGTGAATTGCCCGTGGTGCTCTTGCACGGCGCAGGCAGCTTTGGCCACCCCCAAGCCAAAAAACACGCCATCGGGCGAAAGCCAGTGGACAACAACGCCCGGGCCGGCGTCAGCGAAATCCTTGCAAGCGTTGGCAAACTCCACTCAGACATCCTTCAACTCGCCGTGGCCGCAGGACTTCGCCCCGTCAGCGTCCCGTTGCACCTCCAATGCCACTCAGAAGGCGACCAGCTCATGGATTTGCCATGCCTGCGCATTGGGCAACTGGTGGCGGAAGGCTTCATGCCGGTCCTTCATGGCACCGTGGTTCGAGACGATGACCTAGGCTGGCGCGTAGTCAGTGCTGATGAAATTCTCATGGAACTGGCCCACGAACTGGACCCGCGCCTTGCGGTGTTTGCAACAGAAGTGGACGGCGTCTTTGACAAAGACCCGGGCCACGCCGACGCCACGCTCTTGCCCCGGGTCGGGCCCAAGGATTTGGAAGGCCTCGAAGACATTGATTCCGGCGGCGCAGACGTCACGGGTCGAATGATTGGCAAATTGGAACGGGCCCTCGTGGTCGCCACCGAATGCCCCACCTGGATCATCAACGGCATGACTCGGGGCCGACTCCACGATGTCCTTCGCGGAAAGGACGTCAAGGGCACCCGAATCATGGAATCCTAGGGTTCACTTTCCTGGAGTTCCCGAGAAACAGCCAAGCGGCCCGCATCGATTCCGGTTCATGCGCGCCCACCTCGTTGCACTGCTCTTGCTTTCCAGCCTCATCGCCGTCCCGCAAACTCAAGCCATCGCCTGCGACACCGATCAACCTTGGCTAGAATTCGCCATTTGCATGTACCAAGCCGTGGACAAGCGAGCGGACGAAATTGAAGACGACCCCTCCACAGCCTTCCCGTACCCGGTCCGTGGCGTCGTCTACTGCGTCCTCAACCCCGACGCCCAAACTTGCTAAACTAGAATTCCAAGCGACAACCTTTCCCGCGCCCACCCGAGTCCCCGGTCGTGGCTGACGCTGCCGAGACGGAGCGACGCAAGGAGGAGCACTTACGCATCCCCCTCGAACAAGACGTTCAAAGCATTCCCAACCCCTGGGATGCCATTCGGCTGCGCCACGAGCCCCTTGCCGAGTTTGACCTCGCCGACGTGGACCTAACGACCACATTCCTCGGGCACGAGCTCCAAGCGCCTCTGCAAGTGACTGGCATGACCGGCGGCGCTGCCCTGGCAAAAGAATTCAACGACCACCTTGCGGCAGCAGCCGCCGAGCACGGCCTCGCCATGGGAGTCGGAAGCCAACGTGC
>JBFJXT010000051.1:0-10603 GCA_041623015.1 Thermoplasmatota archaeon
GGCGCCGTGACCGTGGGGTTGGGGCCGCACAGCACGCATTTGGGGTCCTTTTGCAGCCGCAGCTCTTCAAACTGCATATCCAGCGCATCGTAGAGCATGAGTCGGCCGCGGAGGGTTTTGCCAATGCCAAGCAGGACCTTGATGGCTTCCGTAGCTTGCAAGGTTCCCACGACGCCTGGCAGAATGCCGAGGACGCCACCTTCGGCACAGCTGGGTACCAAGCCGGGAGGCGGTGGGTCGCGGTAGATGCACCGGTAGCAGGGGCCACCGTCGTGGTTGAACAGGGAAACCTGGCCCTCGAAGCGGAAGATGCTGCCGTATACGTTAGGAACGCCAGCGAGGTATGAGGCATCGTTGACGAGGTAGCGAGTCGGGAAATTGTCTGTCCCATCCAAAACGAGGTCGTACTGGCCAATCAGATTCACGGCGTTTTCGCTGGTCAGTGGCTCACGGTGTTCGTTGACAGTAATGTGGGGATTGAGCGCTTCGAGCCGTGCCTTGGCTTCTTGGGTCTTTGGCAATCCAACGCTTTGGGTCGTGTAGAGCACTTGGCGCTGGAGGTTCGAGTCGTCCACCACGTCAAAATCGACGATGCCAATGGTGCCAACGCCAGCCGCCGCCAAGTAGAGGGCGGCAGGGCAGCCGAGTCCACCGGCACCTACGAGGAGCACTTTGCTCGATTGGAGGCGTTCTTGGCCCTCAAGGCCCACTTCGGGCAGGAGGATGTGGCGGCTGTATCGACTTCGTTCGGTGTCCGTGAGGCTCATGGTTGGCTCCATAGGGGGTTGGTGAGGTATTTGTCGCCGGAATCTGCAAACAGCGTCACCACAGTGGCACCGGGCTCAGATTCGGCGAGTCGGAGGCTAGCAATGAAGGCAGCGCCGCTGCTGATACCTACCAGGAGCCCTGATTCTCGGGCCAATTGGCGAACACCTGCGTGGGCATCTTCGGTGCTGACGGGGATGTGTTGGTGGACGCCATCGGCGTCGTAAATGCCCGGCGTGATTGCGGTTTCGAGATGCTTGAGGCCTTCGAGGCCATGGAATGCTTGATCGGGTTGGATGCCGACGATGTCCACGCCGCGAGGGGCGAGGTAACGGCCGGAGCCAACAAGCGTCCCGGTGGTGCCGAGGCCGGCAACGAAATGAGTGACGCTGCCATTGGTTTGGTTCCAGATTTCTGGCCCCGTGGTGGTTTCATGGGCCAAGGGGTTGCTGGGGTTGTTGTATTGGTCGGCGTAGTAGTATCGCCCAGGTTCTTCGCGGGCCATTTCTTGGGCGCGGCGAATGGCACCGTCCGTGGTTTCTGCGGGGTCTGTAAATTCCAGCCCTGCTCCCAAAGCTCGAAGAATCGCGAGTCGTTCTGGGCTGACTCCTTCGCTGATGCAGAGGCGCACAGGGAACCCTTTGGCGGCACCGAGCCAGGCGTAGGCGATTCCGGTGTTGCCACTGGTGGCATCAAGGAGTGTCACGCCGGGGCGCAAATCCCCTCGGGCAATGGCATCTTGGACGATGCGGTGGGCGGGCCGATCCTTGATGCTTCCTCCCGGGTTTCGCCATTCCGCTTTGGCAAGCAATCGGGTGCCGCTTGGCGCACAATTGGAAAGGTCCAGAAGCGGCGTGTTGCCAATCAGTCCCTCTTGGGGCGCGACTCGGAATGCCGATTGGAGGACGGTTGGATGCGAGTTCATGCGCGTCTCGCGGCACGAACGGCAGGGCGCAGAACGAGGAGACCGTAAAGTCGGCAGCCAACGCAGACTCCGAACGCGGCATTCAGGAACGCCAGGAACGCAACGATGCCGGCTAGCAGTTGTCCTGCGAGGATCCAACCCACCGAGAGACTGATTGCGGATGCGCCGAGGAAGATGCCCCCGAGTAGATTGGCAAAGCGCGGCGGCCCGCTCGGCTCTAGGTGCTCAGGGCTAGGCGGAGCGATTCGGGGGGCGACGAGGCGACGATACAGGGCGCCCCAGAGGTTCCATTTTGGTCCAAAACTTGCGCCGACGAGGAGGATCAACGCCAAGATTGCACCGAGCCAAGGGTTTGCGAGAATTGCCAAGGCAGTTGCCAGCAGAGCCGTGAGGGCGCCAGCGAATCGGGTGCCACGAACATCCACGTGGCTCGGGGCGCTCATGCGATGACCTCCGGCGCGGTCCACGCAGGGGCATCGGTGGGCACTAGAATGGTTCGGCGGGTGTCCGCGAGGCGCGTGACGCGTCGAACGAGGCCTTCATCCACGAGCCAGCGGACTGCGTGGCGAACGGTGCGTTCTGGGAGTCCACTGGCTTCAGAAATGGTGGGTCCATCGTGACCCATCCCGAGGTGAAGGCAGGCGTATGTGAGTCGGACGCTGGGTGGCGCCCGCCTTAGCAATTGGGGGAATTGGAGAATGGGCTTAGGATCAACAAAAACAAGGTGCGCCGGCAACAAAAGGCAGGGCGGCCTCCTGGCGGAGGGGGGTTGTTTGTGCGTGTGTGCTGATTCCTTGAGCGATGGTCATGTGGACCGACTTGTTGCATCTCCCGTTGGTGCAAATAGGTTTGGGCGGCGGCAATTTTTGCCTGGACGCTGTTTTTTCCCCATTCGGAATCGGGAAGAAGGAGGGGAGAAGAGTCGTTGCCGGAGTCTAGGCGTTGACGATCTGCGTGTTGATTTTTTGCAGACTGGCCTTGTAGCCCTCGAGCTCCTTGATCATGGCATCGTAGGCGCTGGGGTCGCCGTAGGAGACGGCGGCACGGATGTAGTAGTGGGCGGTGAGGCCGCGCAGGGACAGGAAAGCAGAGAAGCCGTCCAATTCGCCGGAGTTCCAGATGAGGCCAATGGCCCAGTTGCGGCTTTGCCAGTCGCGGATGGTGTTGATGTTGGAGTCTACGTCGTGGATTTCGTTGGCGAGCACCTTGCTGGCGTAGTTCTGGAGCGTCTGGATGTTCTTGTCGTAGGCCCCGGGTCCGCCCACGGAGAGGTCGCCGGCTCGCAGGTAGGAGTCAAAGGAGAGGCCGCGCTGGGCGAAGAATCGGAAGAATCCGTCTGGCTGGTGGTTTCCAGCGTAGCTCAAGCCAATGGCCCAGTTCTTGGACTTCCAGTCAACAAGCGTGTTGATGGTGCTTTGGCATTGTTCGAGGTCTTCCTTCGGATTCATGAACACGTTGGTCATACAGAACCGACCGGCACTGCCCAGTTCAGGATATAATAATTTACAAAATTTCAGCCTGAATAGGTGATTTTGGGCCGTTTTTTGCACCCTATTATTATTCCTATGGATATATTTGGGCCAATTGAGTGAGTATTCATCCGACTATTGCAAAACTAAATCACTTGGCTTACTGATTTGAGGAGGCCAGGGCCGGCGGAATGTGCCGGCAAACCATGCCGCAATCCACACCATTTCCACTCAGCACCCCCTTGGCCACGCAATGACGGTTCAAGGCCTAGAAGCGCCAACCACACTGCAAAGGAATCCCGTGCACCTAACAAGCGCCGCATGGAGCCAGATTCAAGTCATGAGCCAGAACGCGCTGCCCAACGAAGGATGCGGCTACCTCATCGGCCACGACCACCACATCAGCCGCGTCCACACCACCCAAAACGTCCACCCCCAGCCCAGAACCCGATACCAGGTCGACCCCGTCGCCTACCTAGACTTGGACGATGAATTGGAAGAAAGCAACGAGGAAGTCATCGGAATCGTCCACAGCCACCCCTTCACAGACGCCATCCCGAGTGAGACCGACCGCAGCCATGCAAACCCGGGTTGGTGGTACCTCATCCACGGATTCCCCGACCATGCCCCAGGAGGCGTCCTGCGCGCCTGGCGACTCGACGGCGCTGGCCCCGAGGGTGGAGACTTCCAAGAACACCCCACGGAGGTGGCCTGATGGCTGTAATTCGTCTGCCAACCGTCCTTCGCCGGCTCGCTTCTGACACCGCTGAAGTGGCCGTCGAGGGCGCAACCGTCCAAGCCGCCATGACCGAATTGGCCGAAGCTCACCCATTGCTCGGTGCACAACTGATGCAAGACGGCGCTATCCGACCCTTTGTGCGCGTCTTCGTGGGCGCGGACGACATTCAGTCGCTTCAAGGCCCAGATACGCCCCTGCAAAGAGCCGATGTGCTACGAATCGTGCCGGCAATAGCTGGCGGTTCAGAGTGCTCCGGCGGTGAAGTTCTTCGAGGCGTTTAGACCAAGCCGCTGCCGTAATCGTCAGCGATTTTTCGCGTGGTCTTGTAGCCCGTGGTCGGGTCCACAAGAGTGTTGCCACGGCGATCCAACGGGACACGCTCTCGGCTGAAGGCGCGGATGACGCCAAATTCTGGCTTGTCCGTGGCCAGTTGGGGACCGCCGCGCAGACCAATCACCTTGGCACGAATCACGTCGCCAACTTGAATTTCCTTCTCCATGTCCTTGATGTAGCGGTTGTCCACCTTGCTCACATGCAGAGTGCCTTCCACTTGTTGAAGGAGGGTTCCTTCCTTTCCTCGGACTTCGAGAATTTGCACACTGGCCAATTCCGGCTTGGTGTAGGTGATGCGGCCGACGACGATGTCGCCCTTTTCGATGAGTGAAATCGACTTGCCCGCAGTGCGCACGGACAAGGTCATGCTTTCGGAGTCAACTTCCTGAGTTCCGAAGACAGCGGCGCGAATTTGTTCGCCGTCGTCATAGGTGCCGTGACCCGGCAAATATTCCTCACTGTAGGCCAAGGGGGTGCCTGGCTCCACGAGGGCATTCTTTGTCATCGAGCATTGGACACAGGCCTTACTGAAAAACCCGACCACCTGGGGGCGGCAACCCGGCGGTCTGGCGGCGCTGCATGAGGCCGACCTGTAACTCCACAAGAAAAATCAAATATAGGAATGGAAACCAAGCCAGTGTATGGCTGATGACGGCGAGGCCGGGCTTCGCGATTGTCTTCAACAGTTGGGCGCAAAGCGCGTCGAAGCAACTTTGCTTGCCTCGCTCATTGCACATGGCCCGATGGGGACACAAGAAATCGTGGATCACACCGGACTTCGCCAACCAGAAGTTTCCGTGGGAATGCGCATGCTCCGAGATCGCGGCTGGGCAGATGCCGAAGCGGTGCCTCGCGATGGTAAGGGCCGACCCATGCACAAGTACATGCTTTTGGCCAAGGGCCAGTCCATCAAGCAGCACTATGGCGAGATGGGGCAACAGGCGATTCAATCCTATGAATCCGCCATCAGCACCCTTGACGGCGCCTTGAGTCAATTGTAGTCCAGTTTGTCGCCCGCTTGAAGGTAGATAGCCCCCTTGATGGTCGATATTGCACCGGGGCGCAGCGGCCGCAGGGCTTGACGGATTAGGCGCTTTTCTTGACCACTTGCACACCAGCTTCACTGGCAAGGTACACCGCGTCGCACATCCCCAAGAAAAGGCCGCATTCCACGACCCCTGGGAAATGGTTCAATTCCCGCTCGACTGTTTCTGGATCTTGGATGTGGTCCCACTTGGCGTCGATGATGGGATTGCCGTTGTCCGTTCGGTACAATCCGTCTGGCTGCGCGGCATCTTGCCGGAGAGTGGCAGTTGCGCCCATGGACTGAACCAAGTTCAAGACCGGCGTCTTGCCAAGCCCAATCACTTCAATGGGTAAGGCAAAAGTGGATCCAAGGTTTTCCACTTGCTTGCTCGCATCGGCCACCACGACCATGCGCTTGCTTGCGTGCGCGACGATTTTCTCTCGCGTAAGCGCGCCGCCTCCGCCCTTAATCAGGCGAAGGCCTCCATCGAATTCGTCGGCGCCATCAATGGTGATGTCCACTTTCGGGTGCGCATCCAAATCCGTCAGAGTGATGCCGCCCTCTTTGGCAAGCTTTGCACTGCGTTCACTGGTTGGGATGCCGACAATGTCTAGTCCCTCCTCGCGCACGCGGCGAGCCAATTCAAGGATGGTAAAATGCACCGTACTGCCGGTGCCAAGCCCCACAACCATTCCATTGGTCACTTCGGCCGCCGCCGCAACGCCTGCCGCCTGCTTGAGGTGGTCCACGGCCCGGCCACCATGCCACTCCACTTGAATCGGACGCTTCGTCAATATGATGGCAGCATTCATATTCGCCAAAGTTGCGTCTCTGATTATGCGCTCCTGGGTCGAGGCACGCAATTGCTTGCGCCCAAATACGGGAAAGGGTCTCGGGCCACTGTTGTCGCGCCCCAAACTCTCTGTGGCACTGCTCCTCGTCGCTGCCGCATTCCTCGCCGTCGGCCAAGCGCAAGTGACCGAGGAAGGCTACATCAAGCCCCAAGACAGCAACTGCTGGGACTGCCACGGACCTGGTAAAGACACGCCCGACATGGATCCCGCGCTGATTGTTCGTCCCGATTTTTCCACGACGGCCGTGGGCGAATCTGTGGATTACAAAGTGGCTGTCGAGAACAGTTGGCTAGGTGTCGTGAGCGGCATCCGCGTCACCATGGACATTTCCGATGCGCCAAGCGTCCAGTTTACCGGTGCTCTAGGCGCGCTTGACCCGGTTCAAATTCCAGGCACAGTCACCATCGACCCCGCCTCCGTCAGCCCTGAGAACCTTTCCCAGAGCTACTACACGGACATCCTGGTCAGCATTGAAAACGGAACCACGGACCTGATTCTTGAGTTGACCCCAGACGAAACCGACGCAAACCTCGGGCCGGACTTCACGCTCTATGTACAACCAGCGGAATCAGAGGACCCCGAAAACAGCATCATCGACCCGATTAACAACGCTCCAAAGGGCGGAACCGAAACTTTCCATGCAAAAGGCGGCAGCGATTTTGGTCAATACGGCTACGGCACCTGGAAAATCCGCGCCGAAATGACCCCCCTGGGCACCGGCATCCCACCAACTCTTGACCCCGCCGTAGGAGACGTCGGGTTTACAATCAATTTGCGTGCCTGGAGCAACGCCACGGGAGAAACTCAAAAAGTTGCCGTGGACGACATCGGATTTGGCGAAGACAACGTGGGCGGCGGCGCCAGCCTCTTCACTTTCCCATTGGAAGTGCTCTCAGAGCCGGACGCCAGCGAACGCATCCAGCTCATCATCAACGCCACGTTTTTCCACGACCACGAAAACAGCAACGACCCCGATTACTGGGACGCGACCTTCGACCGCACGGTCATTTCATCCCTCGAAATTCCCCTCACCACCGCAACGAGCGGACCCGACACAGGATCGGCCATCATCGGCACAGACCTCAGCGGCACGATTGTCACTGGCCCAGTCCTTGAATCCGTCACCATCGCCCGCATCAGTGAAGTGGTCGGCTACGCCAGCGCCCTCTTGATGCTCGGCAGCATCTACAGTGGCGGCATCTTCGGCAAAGCCACTCGCCGATCCATGAACAAGTTGTTTGGCAGCGCCAAGCGCCGCGTGGCATTCCACAACTTCCTCAGCTACGGCCTCACCGTCGCAGCCCTCGTTCACATGTTCATCTTCATGTGGGATGTCAACACAGGCCTCGCCGAAGACGGATACCACTGGCTCGTGGGCGTGCTGTGGGGCGGCCCCGCCATTCTCGCCATGTTTGCCCTCGGTGTGACCGGCGCCATTCAAGTGCCGATGATTCGCCGCTGGAATTACGCCACCTGGCGCTGGACTCACTTCTGGCTCGCCATCGCTGCCATCGTGTTCACCTTGATTCACATGGGACTCGATGGGCAAAACTTCGCCTGGCTGCAAAACAGCATTGACTGGAACGACCCCTTGGTGCCTGAAGGGTTCTAGGCACCTCCAGAAGGAAAGCCCCGGGCGGCTGCGAGCAGCCAAGAAACAGCGCGCCGAGCGAGCAGGGCCACCTTCGGACTCTTTCACACCCAGCACGCCGCGCATTCCGGTGCTGAAGATGCCATCTTGACCCATTTTTGGGCCAGAAATCCACGAAATGACCCCACACAAATCGAGGCCACAAGGCCCTCTATAGACCCTTGATTCTCTTGTCCTGCTCGGGCAACATTGAAACAGGACCCATTTGTGCGAAGCCCCGAGGAGGGCCCGAACTCCCCATCAGGAGCCCGGGCAACCCCCAGGGGACGCACAATGCAGTTGAACATCCAAGTCGAAAACGACATCCTCTCCGGCATCGGAGGCATCCGAACCATCGAGGACGCGCGCCGACTCGTCGAATCCAAATGTGACGAAGCCAACAAGGCAAAATTCGCCACGATCGCCAACGACGAGGCAGCCCTGAAGATCGCCAACGCCATCGCCATGCTGCGACCCGAGGCGGTTTGGTTCAACAGCGGCTCCGAGGAAGACCTCGAAGCGGTTCGTCAAGGATCCCTAGCGCAAGGCGAGGAATTCGAGCTTGGATTGCCCGGCCACACCTGCCACTACGACCTGCCCGAAGACCAAGGCCGACTGGTCAACCAGACCTTCTACATCGTAGACGAGGACGAGCGCGTCTCCGTCTTGGCTAAGAAGCAGCCCCGCCCCGAAGCCCACACCTACATCGCCGAAAACATGGCCGGCATCATGGAAGGCAAGACGATGCTCGTCTCCATGTGGAACCGCGGCCCCATCGGCGCCCCACCCTCCGTCCCCGCCATCATGATCACGGACTCCTACTACGTGGTCCACTCTGGCAACATCCTCTACCCGAACGTGTTCAACCACTTCGACGCCGAAGCCGCGCGCGCTGGACTGTTCTTCACAAACGTCCACAGCATGGGAGCATTCCTGAGTGAAGACGTGGAACGCGCCCGCGTCTACATGGACCGCAACCACGGCACCACCTACTCCATGTTCTGCACCTACGCCGGCAACACCCTCCTTCTGAAGAAGGGCAACCACCGGTTCACTGTAGATCTGTGTGTCTACGAACGCCGCGGCGAACAACTCTCTGAGCACATGTTCCTCACGGGCCTCACTGGCCCCAACGGCCGCAAGACCTTCTTTGCCGGCGCTGCCCCCTCCGGCTGCGGAAAAACCACCACGGCCATGGTCGGCACCGACTTCATCGGCGACGATCTGGCCCAAATGTGGATTGGCGACGACCACACCGTTCGCGCAGTCACCCCCGAAGTCGGCATCTTCGGCATCGTGCGCGACGTGCACCGAGAAAGTGACCCCCACCTCATGAAGCTCCTGCGCGGAGACGTCCAAGACGAGGTCATTTTCAGCAACGTCCTCGTGGACGCCCAAGGCACACCCCGCTGGATGGGCGACGGCCTCCCCGAACCCATCGAAGGCCGCCACTACACCGGCACCTGGCACGCAGGCAAGACCGACGACAACGGCCAGCGCGTACCGTTCTCCAACAAGAACGCTCGCTGCACCGTTTCCTGCACCAACATTGACAACTACAACAAGGACATGGCATGGTCCCCCGAGGGCGTCCCCGTCAAGGTCATCACGTACAGTGGCCGCGACAGCGACACCATGCCCCCCGTTTGGGTCGCCACCACGCCAGACGAAGGTGTCGTCATCGGCGCCTCCATCCTCTCTGCGGCCACCTCCGCCGAGATCGGCTCCACCGGCGTCAACCGCCAGCCCTGGGCCAACGCCCCGTTCACACCGGGCCCCTTGGCTGACTACATGGCCGCCCAGTTTGAGTTCTTCAACAACAAGAAGCTGGAAGATGTCCCCATCATGGCCGGCCTCAACTACTTCCTCACCCACGCCGCCCGCGGCGGAGACCGCCACGATGGTCGGTTGCTCGGTGAGAAGGCCGACGTGAAGGCTTGGTTGACTTGGCTCGAGCGCCGCGCCCACGGCGAGGCCCAGGCCATCAACACTCCCATCGGCTACCTGCCCCTCTACGAAGACCTCAAGCAAATCTTTGCCGAGACCATCGGCAAGGAATACACCGAGGACCTCTACGAGCGCCAGTTCAGCCTCTACCTGGACAACATCCTCGCCCGCCTCGACCTGCAAATCGAAGCATACGGCAAGGAGAAGGACTGCCCCAAGCGCCTGTTTGACATCTACGCCAAGCAGAAGCAGGGACTCGAAGCCCTCATGGAAACCTGCGGCCACATCGTCACCCCCCAGCAGCTCATCGAAGCTGGCGGACTGGCCTGAAGTTGTCATTCCAACCTCCTTTTCCTCTTCTTACTCATTTTGGCTCCAGGCTCCGCATGGAGTCATGGACACTCAAGTGGGAGCCATGCCCCAACCTGGCCTCATGGCCCTCGACTACTCAGGCTATGAAGCGTTCTTTGGCAACGAGGACCGCCACGCAAAGTGCGAGTTGCCCAACAGCCCATACCAACGCACTGACGAGTCAGAATTGCACACCAGCACCTACTCAAGATTGCTGAAGTTTATCGACATGTAATCGTCGCAATCCTTTCCCATCCCCCATCCCCATTATACCGTGGCGTGGTGCGAAGAATCCCGAATTGGCTGCATTTGCAACGCGTACGTGGCCCCCGACCTATTTGAGCATGGGAACTTTGGCCACTCTGGCCGCGAAATTTACAGGCCCACAGTTAGCGTTTCGATGGCAGCATCCTTTCCTTTTTCACGACCCTATATAAATTATAATGCGTTATTTCGTTACCCGTTAGCACCAGGCCCTCTTGTATATTGGCCCTTTGGATTTATCCTTAGCCCATTTCGCTCAATATTGGCCCCATTAATTTAAAATAAAACTCCCTGGTTGA
>JBFJXT010000052.1:0-10563 GCA_041623015.1 Thermoplasmatota archaeon
TTTACCCCCACTTGCGCTCCCTGCTCCCTCATCTACTACGACCTTTGGCGTGGCGAAATAAGCAGCATCTCACAACGGGGCGAACTGCAAACACCCGTGTAGGGGCCCCAATCTGGCAGAGCATAGTAACGTCGTCAAAAATGACGAGTTTTTGGAACGTGGAGAATGGTGGCTACGTGTGGAAACGACTACCACGAATGTGAGATGGCGCGAGAAGGCGCCGATAGGGGGTTTTTTAATGAGGCAAATCGAGCCGGAGGTGGTTTAGTGCGCCACCACACATCAACTTCGCAACCACCATCCCGGCAGGAGGTCCAGCCCGATAATAATCTGTCTCGCTGTGAGGGCTAAGAAAAGAGATTGCAGGATGAAAATCCCCAACTCCATTCTAATTATCCCGTCCCCCACGTCTTTCCGTTGGCCTTACGGCCAATCGACAAAAGTGGTCATTGTTGGAGTTCCCTCCGCATATTCGGTTGGTACTCCGAGGGCGCGCAGCCCCTAGGCGTTTCGCACTTTGTCGCACTGGGCTTCAACACTTTGCTGAAGCTCCACGGAATTGTTGCCTTGAACCAATAGGAGGCCGGCGCCGACACCAAGCAGCCGCATGCGGGTGGTGAGGTTGTGGGCCATTTCGGAGACTGCGGAGGTGCCGTTGTAGACCGCGAGGGTGCTGAGGCTGTCCACGAAGAGGAATCGTTGATCGGTGGGCAGACGGCGCAGGAGTTGTTCGGCGCGCAAGCCGGTTTTTTCCATGAGCGTTGGGCTGTCGATGTAGACGACGCCTGGCTCATTTGGAGGGGTCACACCGGTGAGGGCGCTGATGCAATCGACGAATTGGACGCGCTTGGTGTCAATGCCGGCGTCCGTGAGCACCTGGCGCAGTACACTGACGGGGCGGTTTGCGGTGATGACGACGCCGGTTTCAAATTGGGTGAGCAGCGCGCGAATGGAACTGTTGAGGGCTTCGGCATAGTGCTCCGCTTGCGTGAGAACGAGGACAATGTCGCTCTTGCCTGGCCATGATGGTTCAGGGTCCATTTGGTGCACGGTGTTCATTTGATTCGGAACTTGCAATGATTGTCTCCAAGGGCTAGGGAGCTGTCGCGCTCCACGCGAGCGCCGTTGGCGACTTGGTCCACGGCGCCTGCTACTAGATTCTTGCAGAGTCGGCATGCGTTCTCTCTTACTGCTTGGGCGACTTGCTCATCTTCGTTTCCCTTGGAAGTGGCGATGATGTGGGTAGCTTGCGGGCAGGTTTTTACGCTAATTTCTCCGGGTTTGCTGTTCTCAAACGTCCTTCCGCCGGTTTTGAGCACCACGGCAGCCGCTTCCACGGGGTCCTTTGGCAACATGCCCGCTGCATCCATGAGCCCGTATACCTTGGTTCCTACCTCTGCAGCGCACGTACGCAGAATGTCGTGAACAGTCTCTGCGGGCAAGTGGTTTGTGAGGTAATCAACGAAGCTTGTGAGCAGGAACGTGTAGAAGCCGTAGGACAAATCGTCGCATTCCCCGGGGGCCGGCTGCCGCTGGACTTCGCATTCCGTATCGGGGCTTTCGGAGCGTTGTTTGCGACTTCGCACCACGAATTCACAGTGTGGGTCCCCAAACAAAATCCGGGTGCGCAAGTCCACATCATAGCCATCTTCTGGCGCAAGCCCCGCGTTGACGCTGCCAAGGTATGTGCCTCGGTGGAGGGCGCAAATCATGGCCTTTGGAAAGTGGCCTAAATCTTCGAATGCGTCCAAGAATTCGCAGGAGTGGAGGCGCTTGACTGCACGTCGCTTTGAGGTCTCCGTCATGTCAAATTCTGTGCCGGTCACACGGCTGACCACGTTGAGTGGAGTGAGTGCCGAAACGGCCCCGGCGCCAGGGTCACAGCGCACAAAATTTCGATTCATGTATACGGCATTGGTCTGGCCAAAACGCTCCGTGTAAGAAGGGAGTGTGCCCAAAACAACGCCCTCGCCAAGAACGTCGAAACTTTTCTGCATGAGCGCAGAAACCAACTCTAGCAGGGTCCTTGATGCTGCGCGGGCGTCCGCACTGGCGCCCTCTATATTTTCCCCATCCACCGTGGTTGTGTTAGTGTTAGGGGCAGATAATCTTCCACCATGAGGTTTTATAAGGTCCGAGGGTAGGAGTGCTCGGGTCGAGGCGGGCCATTGGAGGGCATAGTTTGGTGAGGATCCGTGTGGTGGTGCCAAGCGCTGGCGCGCATGTCGCCAGCTTGGCTTCGCACGTAAATTCGCTCCAAAAGGATGGGAAGCGGGTTCTACTGGTCACAGTGAACCGCCCATACCGCACACTATGCGATCGATTCGAGCAAGTTGGAATCGATACCAAGGCCCTCTTTTTCGTGGATGCGGTAAGTTGCATCAATGGCGCCGAACCGATGGAGCGGCCGCCGAATACCATGTTTTTGCAGTCTCCAACCATGTTGGAGATGATCGCCATGCGCACGGAGCAAATCCTCACCCGCATGGGAGAAGATGCCCATGTGGTTGTGGATTGCCTGAACGCATTTGCGCTCTACAACGGGGTCAGTCCGGTGCAAGAATTCAGCCATTACTTGGCAAATCGGTTGCGCAGTCGTGGCGTTGACGGTGACCTCTTGGTGTTGAACAATGACGAAGGCCGCGCCCTAGAGAGTTCTGTCTCCGGGTTCACGGACGGCCGCTTAGAGGTGAGTCCATGAAGTTCCAGGTCCTGATTCTGTTCGCTCTCGCGCTCCTGTTGGTGCCTGCCATTTCGGTTTCAGCCCAAGGGACGGCAGAAATTCGCATGGATCAGTACCTCAAGGTCAATACCAATCAAATGACCTTGGAGCCAGGCTGCGGTGCGACCATTCAGACCATTGATGACGGCCGTGGATTCCGGTTTGAAGAACACGACCCTTCAGAGGGGACGGTTCTGGATCGCAGCGGTTGGTTGGTCAGTGGCTGTGGCACCGCTAAGCTGGGCGTCATGGTCCCTGAAGGCGCCACTTCGTTGCACGCGTCTTACTTTGCTGATCGAAGAATTTCCACATTCGGAGGCGAAAATGGACGCGCCAGCATCCAAGGGCTTCGATTTACCGACGAAGATACGGGTGCTCGCATTCATGACATGGATGTGTTTCCCATGGACGTCGCGAGCCGTGAGGTTCAGCATCGCGACTCAGGTGCCATTCCAATTCCCTCCGGCGTGCTGAATGCCAGCCTTGAGTTCTACTTCCAAGACGTGCCGCCCCTTGGCAATGAAACGGGCAGCGTCCTAGGTGCTACGTTTAGCGGTCGCAGCTTCGCAGCGGATGTCCACGATATCGAAATCTTGGTCCATGGGCGCTCCGAGGCGGGCGCACGGGTCACGTCGTCTACCGGCCGAGAAGGCGGCTTGCTGCTGGATGAAATGAAGATTCATGTGGAGGTTCCTGAGGTGTTTACGTCCTTCCAGGTGGTGCCCCGGATTCTTGTGGGCGCCGAATTTGACTTTGAATCCTTGCGGCTTCCCAATGGGGACGTATTGACACTGGCCAACACCTGGAACGGCTCCATGGCTGGGCCTGCGAGTGTCCTCGTGGAGCGCACCGAGGTTGGATTGGAGATTACGCTCAACCCGGCCCTGATTGCCGAGGCGGGCCCTGGAGACTATCTCATTGTCACTCAGTCGACGCAGAATGTCCGAGTCAGCCCTGTGCTGATTCCTGTGGCCATTTTGCTCATGGCTTCGCCGCTTCCCTTTGCGGTTCTGGCCATTCTTCAAGCCCGCGGATTCTACCGTGAAGCATTCGGTTCGTACCGCGTGGCGGCACGCAACCTGATGATTGGCGTCGTGGGTGTCTTCGTGTACTACGTGGCCGTGCTGGTGTCTGCCTTCATCGCGGGTCGTCTGGACTTGATGGGCGTTTGGCCGCTTCCTCTTGAGGGTGTCTTGCTCTATGTGCAAGTGGCAGCAGCCTCTGCGGCCTTTGTGTTGCTTTGGCTTTCGGCCCGTGCCATGTACTGGATCACTCGACCGCGGCCGGGAACCGCCCGGGATGTCAAGGACTCCGCACCGTAGCGACGCTTCAAACGGCAAACCCTCAGTCTTTGGAGCAGCGGCAGCCATCATGGCCGGGCTGTCCTGCCCTGCCTCGCCCGGCTAAACGATGCGTTCTAGGGTTTCGAGGGAGAATCCGTCGTTGCCAATTTCGTAGGTGCTGACACCCACGCCCGTGGTGCGGTTCTTGACCTTCTTGACCATGAAGTAGCGCTCGAACTTGGTGCCTCGGCGCGTCATTTCCAGTTCAATGAGGCAGTCGCTCAGGAGCTCAAGACGGCGCTCGGTGGTGCCGCCGTGTGCGCCCTTGGCGACCACGAGTAGAAGTTGTCCGCCTGCTTTGGCGTTGGCTGCCTTGAGGGCGGTGAGGCTTGCGACCACTTGCTCAATCGGGTAGAGATTGAGGAAGAAATCGATGCTGTGGACCACCATTCGATCAGGGGATCGAAGGCGCGCGTAGGGGCGAATCAGTTGGCCCAGGTAATCCGTGTCCGTGGCGGATGCAGATTCAAGTTTCTCGGCCTTCGTTGGCTGCTTTCGCAGCAAATCCTTGCTGCTGGTGCCTTCCACGAGATCTCGGGGGTCGAATCTGCGGCGGCCGGTTTCTGGCAGGGGTTCACCCATGGAGTCGAGGCCGCTTTGTTGTGCTGCCAGCATCGCATCGGCGAAGGCGCTCTGCATGTCCACAATCACAAGGCCTTCCATGGTCCAGCCGGCGCCTTCCATGGTGCCCACCACTTCCTTGTGGGATTCGTCGGTGCTCACGTAGACAACGTGCTCTTTGCGGTGGCCGGTGGCAAATTGCTTGGCAAAGATTTCGCCGCCGCTGCCGCTGGGGGCCAAGAGCACAGTGGTAAAACCACGGGGCAGACCGCCTTTGAGGAAAATGTCGAGGGGTCCAATGCCGGTGCTAGCCAAGTCATTCATTGTTGTGCTCCCGTGTCTCCGAATTTCTTCAAGAGTGGGGCGAGGCTTATGCCAAATTCGCTCAAGTCCAGCATGAACTTGGCGCGGGAGTGATCGGTGCCACGCATCTTCATCACTTGCAGGGTGCGCACCAAGTCATTGTGGCGCTCCATTTCGGACAAGAAGACGATGCCGTCGGCGATGAATTCCTCCACGCCAAACATGGAGTAGACCAATTTGCGGGGCGGTGTCTCAGAGGTGAGGATGGTGGTGCAGTCGAGCGCCGAGAGGGTCAGACCCAGTTGGAAAATGAAGTCCCTAATGCGGCCCTGGTGTTCGATGCGTTGGCAAATGGCGGTGATGCTGTCCACCACGAGCCGCTTGATGCCGTATTCTTTCACCACGGCTTCGAACACTTCCACCAAAGCGGAGGTGTCTTCGAACGTGAACGCTTCAGCTTCGGCAAGACCCAGGCGTTTCATGACGGCGCGCAGATCCACGAGCCGGACGAGGTTGTCGTTGAAGAACGACTCCTCCATGAACATGTATTCGCGGGCATTTCGGCTGAGAATTTCCAGGGGCTCCGTCACACTGACAAACAAGCCCTTTTCGCCGCGCTCGGCACCGTGGGCAAGAAATTCCAACGTCAGGGTGGTTTTACCCATTCCAGAGCCGCCGGCAAGGAGTACCACGTTGCCTTTGGGGATGCCCCCACGGAGGATTTGGTCAAGTTCTGGGATGCCTGTCTCGCATCGCTCAATCGCCACGGTCATTCGTTGCAGCGAGGCGCCCCTGAAAGACTTGTTCGGTCCTGTTCAATGGTCCCTAACGCAGATTGACGCTGGCATCTATGATGCGCAATTGCAGAACCCACTCGGAAACAGTTGCGGATGAGAGTGTCAAAATTGCCTCGGTTCCGGTGCCAGAAACAGTGGCGTCTGAGCCAGCACCGGCGGCTTGGATGACTGCACTTAATTCGCTGCGCCAGGCCGCTGCACCGGGGGTATCGAGGGTGAGGGTGGCGCCGGCTGCGGAGAGCACCACTTCGTCGGTTTGTTGATGGGTCACCTCAACGGTGGCACTTCCGGCGCCGGAGAGATCTCCGCTTCCAGTGAGTTGGGTGAGGGTCCAACGCAAGGTGCCAACCCCATTGACGATGGCGAGGTCCATGGAGGGAGTCATACTCAGCCCGTCGGCGTTTCGTTGGTGGGCTGTGACGGCGCCGTATTCCCACGCAAGGGATTCGGGCGTCGCTTCGGCTCGGCTTGGCTCAAACGAGAGTCTGGATCCGGAGCGCGACAGGGCGTAGCCGGGGGTGCTGGTGCCGGTGCCTGCTACTTGGTTGTGTCCGTCGGTGTTCCAGACGGCGAGAAACGTTCCTGATCCGGTGGGGGATCCACTGCCACTTTGGCCTGTGGTGATGGCGATGCTAAACGGATCCAATTCCCCGAGGCGCCCGGCGAAGCCAAAGCGGATTTCGAGGATGTCGACGGTGAAGTCGGTAACACCTGCGCCTGCGTCGCACAGGAGGGTGTGTTGGCGAGTGCCCGTGTCGGTTGTGACGCTCAAGGCAATCCCTCGTCCGGCGCAATCGGGGACGATGGTGCTGCCGCCGTGAATGAGTGTGGCTGTGAACGTGCGGGTGCCATCGGTGAGTTGGGCTCGAATCCATCCTTGGTCGTCGCCATTGACGATGATGGATGAATCAAGGCTGAGGTGCAAGTGCGTGAGGGTTTCCACGCCCGTGATTGTTTGAGGAGCCGCTGTGGGGGTCCCGGCTGCAGCGTCGCCAATCACATGCAAGCGCGGGCCGGTGAATGCGGCAGCGAAATCCACGCCGGTCTCCATGAAGAGGTGGCCACTGGTGGGAATGCCTCCAAGAAGCGGAATTTGGCGCGCGGTCAGGGGCACTGAGGCGCTGATGGGGCCTGCGCTGTCACTGGCAGATAACCGTTCGATTCCTGCTTGCAGATCTGCAAAGCCGGCGCGCACGGAGTCTTGGTGATTGGATTCGCGGTCGGCGACCCAGGTGGGAAATTGCGTGAACATCCACATGCCAAAGGCAGAGCTGAACAGGGCGAACACCAGGACGGCGCTCACGACACTGCTGACGCCACTGGACTCGGAGGAGAGCCGGCGCTGGGCTTGATTGGCCTTCAAGAGACGCCCCCGGATGCGGGGGTGCCAACGGCGGCGCCATTGGGCGTCACATCGGCACTGTTGTCGCCGTCAACGAAGGTAGCAAGGTCCACGAAGACAGTCTCGCTGAGGCTGGGGACGGTGAGGAAAATCTTGTCCTCGGCGTTGAGCGTGGCCGATTGGACGTCCACGTTGCCCGCTTGGCCTTCGATGGTGATGTCCTTGCCGTTGGCCGTGGGCGTTGAGATACTGGAGCTAGAGGCATCTACGCTGGTGGCGCCCGTGACAACGATGTGCCCGTCACTCGTGAGGGTGCCACCGGTGAGGGACAATGCGCCGCTGGTGGTGCGGGCTGTGAGAATCCCTGCGCTTCCTGTGTTGGAGAGGCGCATGCCGTCCAAGGTGGCGCTGCTGCCTTCGAGCGTGGCGGCGCCTAGAAGCTCCAGGTCCGTGGTGGCGCTGGCGGTCAAGGTGCCCACGGCGTCGCCTAGGAAGGCCTTGCCCGCTGCGGTCATGTGCATGACGAATCCAGACAGATCCATGGTGGTTCCCGCGTTGAGAGTCACGTGGGCAATGGAATCGAGGGCGGCATCGTTGAGGTGGATCGCGGCGCCAGCAAGCCACGTCATGTCGGCGTTTCCGCTGACCATGTCCAAGTCCGATCGCTTGGCTGTGATGGATCCGGTGGCCGTGGCGTCAAAGGCGCCCATGGCGGACACGGTTCCATCGTCGAGGTCAATGTCCCCGGCGTTGGCTGTGAGCACAATGTCTCGGCTGTTGGACACGGTCGTCAGGGTTCCATTGGCGAGTTCTAAGCTGGAGCCGGTGATGAAAATGTCACCTTCGCTGGTGATGCTGGCACCGGCAATATTGACGATGCCGCCGGCATTGAAGTTGATGTCCTTGCCGTTGGCGTCGGAGCCGGTTCCGCCGGTAAATATGATGTTGCCCGGTGTGTTGAGGCTCACGACGCCGGTGGAGGCAGTGAGATCAGTGTTGATGTCGAGGTTTGCACCGGAGTATGAGATGGTGGCGGCGGTGATGGGGCCCATGCTCGCTGGAATGACTAGGTTTTCTGGGCCTGCGTCGTAGATACCGTCGGCAACTTCCGCGTTGTTGATGGGCGTATCTTCGCCTTCCGTGTACACACCGTCGCCATTGGTGTCCTCGTAGGGGAAACCTGGGTCTTCGGCGCCAATTTCCACATTTATGGAAATCACCGCAGAGTTGTCTCCTTCGTCGGCCTCGGCGACCAAGTTGTCAGGATCCAGTTTGAACGTGATGGTGTGCGCCCCTTCCACGGCCGTCCATGGCACCGAAAGGGTTGCGGATGTGCCTGAGGCAAGAGGGGTACTGTCGGTGCCTAGGTTGACGCCGTCCACAATCACCAACAGGACAACCGTGGCAGCGTCGGTGCCTGCGTTGGTCGCCTTAGCACTGAATGAGACGGCTTGATTCTTGTACGGCGTGGCGGGCGTGGATTGAGCATTGCTGATGTCAAACTCAACACCCGTTGATAGGCCCGTGGTGGACACCGTGCCTTCGTTGGCAAGCAGGGTGCCGCTGACTATGAGGTAGGCTCCGGTGATGGTTTGGCCCGGAATGATGCAAGAGACGCACAGGCTCTCGCCCAAGCGCCAATGGGTTCCATCTGTGGTGTCGCCCGAAAATGCAGTGAGTGGATAATCCACGTACAACCCTTCGAGGCCGACTCTGATGAATCCCGAATCTAGTGGGATGGCGTCTCCGCCCTTGTGGCGAAGCAAGTAGGCAGAATCACCACGAAGAATGGACAGAGTGCTCTGGGGCGTCTCGTCTTGCTCGTCGAATTGCGTCAACACCGCAATGGACACACCAGCAAACACGCTGACGGTGATGCCAAGCATAAGGACGGTGCCAATGACACTGGAGACTGCCAGATCTTTATCCGCCCTTTCCACCACGCACCGCTCTTGTATTCCTCGCACTTGAACTTTTGGCAAGTCAATGGCACCGATTCAAGTGACCAAAGATAAAGGGAGGCACGTGAATCTGGGCCATGTGGGAGAGGGTGATGGGGCTTCAGAACAGGAATCTGGCGTCCTTGATTCGGATGACATTCTAGCGGCCTTCCGTGCTCGCCGTGAGGCACGAAAGTCTCAGAGCGAGCAAGAACAACCATTGGAGCGGGGATTTTCTGGAAACGGCGCCAAACTCGCGGTGGAGCCTGAACCCGAGGGCAAACCTGAGCCTGAACCCGTGTCTGAGCAAGAATTGGAGCCGGTGCCGGTCAAGGAGCCAGAGCCCGAATCCGATCCAGAGCCAATCGAGGAGCCAGAAGTCGAGCCGGAACCTGAGCCGGAACCTGAACCCGAGCCCCAAACCGATTCAGATCCTGAGCCAGAGCCGGAGACAGAACCTGACAACGTGCCCCCAGCCGGGCCAAGCTCGGGCTCGCTGCCGGCGACGTTGGGACCGATTCCAGGGACCGAGACCCCCGTCGTGGCACCTCGCGGCGGCAATCTGACCGCGATGCAACCGGGACTTGGACTCTCCGAGCGGCTCCTTGCCGATACCACGGTCACGGTCCGTGGCAACTTCATGGCCCGCACAGGTGGCGCTGTGGTGGTCGCGCTTGGTCTATTGCTCCTTGTCCTTGAACGCCGAGGTGCCCGGGTCAGCGGCGACGATGCGTCTGCGGCGGCCCTCTGGATTGGCTCCATTTTAGTGTTCCTGGGTCTGGCCGCGTTCATTACCTTCCTTCTGTACCCGCCTGCGCGAACGCTTGGCGTGAAGTTGGCCGCGAGTCAACAAGACGAATGGCAACGCGTTCAAGACGAAGCCAAAACCCTCCACTTGCTCATGCTCCTTGGCGTCGGCATGGTCGCCGGTGGTTTGCTCTTGGCCTTGGCGGCTTACGCATTTTTCCCCGCGGGACAATTCGTGGCCGGTGCCGGACTCGGGCTCGTCATCGCGGGCTTTGGTGCGGTGTTGGGCATTTCTGCTTGGTCCCGCCGAGGAGCTGTGCACCGACTGTACGTGCAAACCCTCATTCTGAGCCGACTCGAACAAACCGGGCTCGGTGTCTCTACTGGGCCAACTCGAGATGAGCGCCTTGGCCCCGTGCTGCAAGCCCTCGACAAATTGTTGGGGCACCTTCCAGAATCCACGGTTCGGGCATTCTTGCAAAGCGAGCAAGCCCAAGCCTACCTGGAGTTGATTGACGAGGCACAACGCGATGGTTGACGAGGGGTCGAGTCTGGCAGAACGGATGCGTGCCTTGCAAGTGCGTGAAGCAGCGGAGCGAGACGAAGCCGCCGTTGAACGCGCCAAGCAAAGCAAGGCCGAAGTTCAAGTTCGACTCAAAGACCCCAAGGAAGACGCCGATTCAGAAATTCTCACGTTCGCCGACCGATTGCGTTCCCTACAAGCGCAAGGATTGGCCGATGTGGCCGCCGCAGCCGAAGCACGTCTACCACCCCGCGCCGAGGGGGGCCCTGATGGCGACGAGGCAAA
>JBFJXT010000053.1:0-10325 GCA_041623015.1 Thermoplasmatota archaeon
ACCGCGCCATTGTCTGGCAGGACCGGAGAACGGCGGATGCCTGTGAAGCGCTGCAACCCGAATGGCAAGAGCGTATTCGAGCGCGCACGGGTCTCGTGCTCGATGCTTACTTTTGCGCCTCGAAAATCCAATGGCTCTTGCAAAACGTGGATGGCGCCCAAAGTCGAGCTGACGTGGGCGAATTGGCGTTCGGCACCATTGACACCTGGCTTGCTTGGTGCTTGACGGGCCAACACGTCACCGACCCAACCAACGCAAGCCGGACGCTTATCTGGGATATTCACAAGGGCGAGTGGGATCCAGAACTCATGGACCTCTTTGGAGTGCCGGCTTCAATTTTGCCCGAAGTGGTTCCAAGCAGTCACATCATCGGCAAAATCACGAATGGCTCCCTGGAGGGCGTGCCGGTGGCTGCCCTCGTTGGCGACCAACAAGCGGCTCTGTTTGGCCAACGATGCTTCGTGGCGGGTCAAGCCAAGAACACCTACGGCACCGGCTGTTTTTTGCTCCAACACACTGGCAGCACTGCCATCGCGAGCCAGCACGGATTGCTCACCACGCGCGCCGCCAGCCTAGACGAGATGCCCCAATTTGCGCTCGAAGGAAGTGTCTTCGTGGGGGGTGCTGCCATTCAGTGGCTCCGTGATGGCCTCAAAATGATTGACGAAGCGCCCGAAGTGAATGATGAAGCGGCCAAAAGCGACGACAGCGGCGGCGTGGTGGTGGTGCCGGCATTTGCGGGACTCGGCGCGCCTCACTGGGACCCCAATGCCAGGGGCGCCGTTCTCGGATTAACACGGGGAACCAGCCGCAGGCACATCGCTCGGGCGACCTTGGAAAGCATCGCGTATCAAAGCGCCGACGTCATCGCTGCCATGGAAGCAGACAGCGGCCACCAATTACCGGAATTACGGGTGGACGGCGGTGCAACCCAGAGTGCGGTACTGATGCAATGTCAATCCAATCTCCTCAATCGGCCTGTGGTTCGACCCTCGGATGTGGAATCCACCGCCCTCGGCGCCGCATACCTGGCGGGGATTGCAGTGGGTGCCTGGACGCTTGAGGATTTGGAGGCCACGCCGCCGGGGGCGACCGTGTTTGAGCCCGATGCAAACGCAAGCACAATGGACGCAGGTCGGGTGCGCTGGAACCAAGCAATCCAAGCGGTGCGAGCGTTTGGATCTCCGGCTCGGGGCGACTAGCTCGACTGAAGCCCTTCTCGGATGGTTTCCGCTTCCAGGCGCGCCCCTTCATGGGCTGGCTCTGAGAGGCCTGCCATCACATCTTCTAGGATGGCATCCAATTCCTTGAGCACATCCTTGCCCGACTTGGCTACCTCATGGCAACGCTTGGCCAAAAACAACCGCCCACTGGCCTCCGCACCCCGCCTCGGGACACTCATGAGCCGACGCGCCGCGTCCACGCGATGCATCAAAAACGCCTCCACGGCCCCAGACCCACGGCGACACATGTAAGAGCGTCCCTCGGTGTCCGCCGCCCTGTGTCCAGTCCCCTGCTCATCGGTGTCGCATGGCCCTACGCCAACGGCGGCCTCCACCTAGGCCACGTGGCCGGAAGCCTGCTGCCTCCTGACATCTTCCGACGCTACCAACGCATGGCTGGCAAAGATGTGCTCATGGTAAGCGGCAGCGACTGCCACGGCACCCCGATTCTCCTGAAGGCAGAAGGCGAAGGCCGGACTCCTATGGAAGTGGTCGACGAGTTTCACCGGGACCACGTGGATGCTCTGCGCCGCCTCGGCATTGGCTTTGACTTGTTCACCCGAACCAGCACCCAAAGTCACCAAGAGCGTGTGCAAGAAATCTTCCAAGCATGCCTCGAAATGGGCTACATCGAAAAGCGCACCCAACAAGCGCCATTCGACCCCGCCGCCGGCCGCTTCCTCCCTGATCGCTACGTGGAAGGCACTTGCCCCCACTGCGATACAGAAGGCGCTCGCGGTGACCAATGTGATCACTGCGGTAAAACCCTCGACGCGCAAGAATTGAAGGAGCCCCGCAGCAAACTCAACCCGGACACACCCATTGAGTTTCGCGACACGGACCACTTTTTCTTCTTGCTCTCCAAGCTCCAGCCCAAATTGGAGCGATACGTTGCGGAAAACGCTAGTCACTGGCGAAGCAACACCATCAACTTCACCCAGAATTGGCTCAAGGAAGGCCTACAAGACCGCGCCATCACCCGCGACTTGACCTGGGGCGTGCCGATTCCCATTGACGGCTTCGACGACAAGCGCATCTACGTGTGGTTCGAAGCAGTCTGTGGCTACCTCAGCGCCGCCATGGAATGGAGCCAACGCGGCGCCCCCGGAGCCCAAGGATTTGCGGATCTTCCTGATGGAGCGGCCAACCTCGCCAGTGGTGTTCCCGGCGCCCCCGCACCCACAGACGCTGACGGCTGGAGCCACTACTGGGCCAACCCTGAATCCAAGAGCTACTACTTCCTTGGCAAGGACAACATCCCCTTCCACACCATCATTTGGCCCGCGATTCTCATCGCCTACAACGAATGGCGCGAGAAGCAAGGCATTGCCCAACTGGTGCTGCCCTTTGATGTGCCCGCCAATGAGTTCCTGAATCTCAGCGGCAAGCAATTTAGCAAATCTCGCGGCGTCTCCATTGGCGTCCACGACGTACTCGACCGCTACCAATCGGACGCCGTTCGCTACTACCTCAGCGTCAACATGCCCGAGCAGCGAGACAGCGACTGGACCTGGGACGATTTTCTTAGCAAAGTCAACGACGAACTGGTCGGCACCATGGGCAACCTGGTCCACCGCGTCCTGTCCTTTACTCAGAAAAACCTCGGCGCCATCCCAGCAGCCCCCGAAGGCAGCGACCTCGATGCCCAAGTGCTTGCAGAAATCGAAGCCTGTGGCCGCGACATGGCAGCCCGTCTCGATGCCGTAGAACTCAAGAAAGCGGTGCGCCGCCTCCTGAATTTTGCCGGCTGGGGCAACCAAACCATGCAAGAAGCCGCACCCTGGAAATTGCTCAAGCAAGACCCAGAAGCAGGCACTGCCGCCCTGTACGCACTCTTGCGCATCGTCAAAGCCCTGGCGGTCTACATGGCTCCGTACATGCCGGAAGCCGCCCAGAAAACCTGGACCATGCTTGGAGAAACCGGCAGCATCCACGACGCGCCCTGGACTGCCGCCGCAGCACCCCTGCAATCCGGCCACGCCCTCGAAATGCCCCAGGCCTTGTTCAAGAAACTGGACCCCAAGGAATTGCCCGGCGCCGAAGAAGCCGCCAAGGAAGCAAAGGCCAAAGCAGACGCCGAAACCGCCGCAGCAAAGGACGCCAAAGCAGCAAAGGCGGCAATGAAGGCAGCCGACGCAGGCGACAAAGCCGACGACAACGGCCTCGTAGACTTCGAGTCCTTCCAAAAGGTGCAACTGCGCATCGCCACCATCAAGAGCGTCGAAGCGCACCCCAAGGCCGACAAACTGTACGTTCTGCGCCTCGACGTGGGCGACATGGGCGAGCGCCAAGTGGTTGCCGGCCTCAAAGCCTACTACGAACCCAGTGAACTCGAGGGCCAAACCGTCGCATTCGTCGCCAACTTGGCCCCCGTGAAATTGCGCGGCGTGGAAAGCCAAGGCATGATTCTCGCCGCCGACCACGACGGCGCTGTCTCGGTCTTGAATCCCCAGCGCCCCATGCCTGCCGGAGCGACCATCCGATGAGCCTTGGCGGCGGATTCCGCATCGATTGCCACGTGCACAGTGAGCACAGCAAAGATGCCCGCGGCACCGTTCTAGAACTCGCGCAAGCCGCGCAAGCTGCGGGCCTGCATGGATTCTGCCTCACCGACCACGACACCATCGCGGGCCACGCCGAGATCCAAGAAGCCGCCGAAAAAACGGGACTCCTGATCATTCCAGGCATCGAAGTGACCACCGCCGAAGGCCACCTCCTGGCGCTTGGCGTCAACCAAATCGTCCCCCGGGGCCTCGGATACCAAGAAACCCGAGAGATCATCGAAGCCCAAGGTGGCGTCGCCGCCCCAGCCCACCCGCTTCGACTCATGAGTGGCATGGGGCCCAGCGCCCTGCAAAAGCACACAGACGACGGCGCCATCGTCGCCGTGGAGGCGATGAATGCCAGAGAACGGCGCATCGTGCAAGAAAACACCCGCAGCCTTGTGAGTGAACTCGGCGTCAGCCCCCTCGGGGGTAGCGACGCTCACTGGATTCACGACGTGGGAAATGCCTATACAGTGTTCCCAGACCCCCCCGTCGCCGTGGACGACGCTCTGGATCGCATCCGACGCGGTCAATGCACCGTCGGTGGCAAGCAAACCCCCCGCCACAAAGTCTGGGGACACAGCCTCAGTCTCGCCGTGCCGCCTCTGCGCCGCCGCTACCTAGAACGCCGCCAGCGGTAAGCTGCTGGCAAAAGGCCACGCGCCCATTTTGTCTACTTGGACGAATTTAACAGCGCAGCCACCAAAAAGCAACCATGCTCAATCTCAAGCGGCTGCACCAAGGCGACGGAGAAATTGGCCACCTCGGCGAATTCTTCATCCTCCTCGGCACCTACGTGCTAGGGCTCGGCATCGCCATTGTGCTGTACGGCTACTACGGAACCCACGGAGCGCCTGACGATGCGGTCACCACGGGCGCCTTGTTTGGCGTGGGTGGCATAGGCATTCTCGTCGCTGGCGCCGTCATGATTCTCAGTGGCTGGGGCAGACACCACCCTGACTTCGACAGCCACGACCCCAAAGACCCACACTGGGATCCCAATTAGGCGAGCGCTCAGCTAGGCAAATCTGTGCAGGCCGGTTGTCTGCTATGATTGGGGCTATCGGAACCTAAAGCGCAGGATGCCGACGATGCCGCCCGACCTTGCAAAAGGTCGATCATTGGGGGCAGGGGCCGCCTTCGGCGACCCGTGACCAAGGCATCGGAATTCGGCTGGGTTCCTATCGGAACCTAAAGCGCAGGATGCCGACGATGCCGCCGAATGCATTGCGCAGGATGCCGCCTTCTTCACTGGCGCCGCCGATGATGTGGATGTTGGTGCCATTGGCCTCAGCGATGTCGGAGAGTTCCTCGATGAGGTCCTTCTCTTCCATCTCCACGTTGTTGGCACCGCCCCATTGCTTGGCCATTTCATCAAACGCCAATTGCACCTTGTGATCCTGGACCGTCTTGTAGACCACTTCGCCCGTCTTGCGCTCAGTGAACTTCAGGCGGGTCCGGCGCATGTCCTCGGAAATGAGCAAATGGTCCACGGCGCCCAATTCGAGGCCCTGGCGCACGGTTTCCTCACCATATTCAGCGAGTCCACCGTCCGGCTTAGCGGTCTCCTTCAAGAAGCGCTGCATCAGCTTCTTGTCCTCCATCATGCCGATACCAGAGATGGCCTCACTGGCGGCCATGACCAATTCCTTCAGGCCTTGATCATCATCGGTGTACCCGGTGTCAAACGTCTGGGCGTGCACCTTCTTTTCGATTTCGTGGTGCAAGTACCCTTCCGAGTGGAAGAAATCCTTCGTGGGGCCCGGGCCGCCAACAATGACCGCCTTGAGCCGGGGCTCATTCATGAAAATCTCAGATGCGCGGTCGCCCACTTCCACGAACCAATGATTGGCTGCTTCTTCCGTGAGGCGCTCGAAACGACGCTGAGACTGACCACCCTTACCGTGCTTGCGAGGCACCATGCTCTGCTTGTTGTGCATGGATTGCAAGTGCTTGCCGCGAAGAATGCCAATGCTGCACTCCTGGCGATCCACGATGAGCAAACCATAGACATCCTCGCTGTCCATCATGCCCTTCAAGGGGTCAATGTTGAACGTAGAATCACAGCGATACTGGTACGTTGCAACAGGTGCGGGGGGCTCGATGACGTGGGCCACTTGCTTGGTCTTGTTGCCACCCGCAGACACCGTCCCGACAAACAACGCCAAACCAGTCTCTGGGGTTTGCTTGTAGGGCTTCAAACGCGCCAGCATGGACGTCAAGGCCGATTGAACCGCCGTTGCCGTTTGTTTCGACTTGATGTTGGACGCTTGGCCAATTTCATCCCGCAGCATGCCTGCAGCATCGGAAATCTGGCGACTTGGCGGAATGTAAAGGGTCACCAATTCGGTGCCCATGCCGCGGTATTTCGCAAGCTCCTCAATCGTTCGCTTGAACGTATATTTTTGTCGCTCAGACCAGTCTTCGGCGCCCACGCTAACGGCGGCACGGGGCAGGTGTATATGAAGGACGGGACCGAGTTCCATTGGCCAAGTTCCCATGGCAAAGCCTTCAAGCCAAAGACCTGAGTCGCCAAAATCATGACTCAACCGACCGTCATCGCCTTCGGAGGCAGCATCCTTGCCCCCGCAGAGCCAGACTCGGACCACCTGCAAATGGTCGCCGAGCGCCTCGCCACGTGGGCCAAGGACGGACCCCTCTTCGTTGTGGTTGGCGGAGGCGCCCCCGCGCGCAAGGCGATCGAATTGGCCCGGCACGCTTTCTCGGGTCACGCCGACGAGACCGCCCTCGACCGCGTCGGCATCCAAGCCACCCGCATCAATGCCCAAGTGATGGCCACCTACCTCCAAGGCGTCGGTGCAGCTTGCGCCTCTGACATTCCCCTCACCACCGCCGACGCGGCAGCCCTTGGCAAACACCACGGCATCGTCGTCATGGGCGGCACCGACCCCGGACACAGCACCGATCAAGTGGCCGCAGAACTGGCCAACACCGTCGGCGCACCCCGCGTGGTCATCGCCACCAACGTCAACGGCGTCTACTCCGCTGACCCCCGCACGGACCCCCACGCGCACCGCATTGACGAATTGACCTACGACGAATTGCGGGTCATCATCGGCGGCACTGAATGGAGCCAAGCGGGCCAAAAGGGCGTCATCGATGGCCCGGCCGTGGAACTCTTGAGTGAAGCGAGCATCGAAGCCTGCGTGGCCAACGGACACGACCTAGAGAACCTCGAACACGCTGTGCGCGGCCAACCCTTCCAAGGCTCCGTCATCCGGGGGGACCTCTAATGGTAGCAGGCGTCCCCGAACACGGCCACTGCGAAATTTGCTCTCGCATCGTCGTCATCGACGAACGATTCTGCGACCGCAAGGAATGCCTAGCGGCGCACGAAAAGAACATCGCCGAAAAGAAACGGCAAGTCTGGATGATGATTGGCCTCATTGCTGCGGCCCTGATTTTGTCCAAGATTCTCTAGGCGCTTGAGTCGTCGCCCTTTTGTGGCGGCCCCTGCTGGCCGGGCTGTCATGTCCGTCCCGCTCTCTCTGGCCGAGAAGCGCCTCCTTGCCGCCTTGCCCCTCGACGGCAGTCCCATTCAAGTGGACGCCCTCGTCGAATCGGGTGCATTTGCCGCGAGTGGAGAAGTGCTGAGGGCCGCTGGAGGGCCGGAGCGACATGGACTGGTCAGCATCGCGGAGGAGACCGAATCCCAGTTGGTGGCCAGCGCCGAAGCCAAGCACTTCGTGGATGTTGGCCTGCCTGAGCGTCGTGCCGTGGCCGCCATTGAAGCGGCTGGTGGAAGTTTGCCCATGGGTCAATTGGCAAGCGCTGCAAACCTAGACGGCGCCGAGGTAAAGGTGGCCATCGGTTGGCTCAAGCGCAAGGGCTGGGCAGACATCTCGCAAGGAGCACTCAGCCTCAAGGACGGAGTCCCTGCCCCTGGAGACGACGAGACACTGCTTGCAGCGCTCGTGGCCGGCGGCGCCGTGAATGGGCAAACCGAGTCACTGCAAACGTTGGCGCAGCGCGGCGGCCTGATTCAAGAAACGGAACGCACCCACCGCTTCCTCTCCCTCACCGAATCTGGCAAAGCCCTCGCTGCTGATCTTGATGTGTCTGCGGATGCTCGCGAAGTGAACCAAATCACGCCAGATCTCATCGCCAAGTGGGAAGAGATGTCGCCGGAAGAGAAAGCCAATGTTCAGTTGCGTCCCTTCGACTTCGATGTGGCCGTGGCCGACAGGCACTCCGCCAAGCCCCATCCCTTGACCCAGATCATGCAAGAGATTCGAGCGATTTTCTTGGAAATGGGCTTCACGGAGATTAGTGGCGATTACGTGGAGTCGGCCTTCTGGAACATGGACGCCTTGTTCATTCCACAAGACCACCCGGCCCGCGAAGAACACGACACCTTCTACCTCGAAAACCCCGCGTCCCTTCCCGTTAATGCAGACGATGCGGCGCGCGTCAAGGAGATTCACGAGACCGGCGGCGACACGGGAAGCACCGGTTGGGGAGGCACATGGTCGCCGGAAGTTGCCGCTCAGGGCTTGCTTCGCACCCACACCACCAACACAACCATTCGTTACCTCGCCGAGAATCCGGATGGGCCGCACAAGGTGTTTGGATTGGGTCGCGTCTTCCGCAATGAAACCATGGATTCCACGCACTTGCCGGAATTCCACCAAATTGAAGGCATCATTACCGAGCCCGGCACCAGCTTCAACACTCTCATTGGTGTTGCCAGGGAATTCTTCACCCGCATCGGCTTCGAAGATGTGCGCTTCCGCCCTGCCTACTTCCCCTACACGGAACCGTCCATGGAAGTGGATGTCATGTACCGCGGCAAGTGGATGGAACTGGGCGGCAGCGGCGTGTTTAGGCCGGAAGTCACCGAGCCTCTTGGCGTCAAGCACCCGGTCATTGCCTGGGGCTTTGGCCTGGAGCGCCTTGCGATGATGCGCCTGGGACTCAAGGACATTCGTCAACTGTACGTGTCTGACTTGTCCTGGCTCAAGGAAAACCCATTGCAGTAAGGCTCTGGTTCCATTCAAAGCAACTCGAGTCGATTCAACGCGGCGTTGAATTGGGCATTTCAGGGGTCCACATTTTGAACCCTCTGCCCATTCTTGGCTCAATGGGAGATGCCGTGGCCGTCAATCGCGCCTGCCTGGAAGCGATTCGTGCCCAAGGCACCGGCGTCGAGCGCGATGGTGTCGGGCTGTGGCGGGGTGCTGCCGTGCAATCCAACGCCCTGCTTGATCGAAGCGACTGGTCCGATGCGGATGCTTGGCATGCACTGCACTTAGCCGCGTACCACCTTCCCCAACTGAAGGACCTGAAGTTGGCTCCCATCGAACCCGAGGGGGATGCAACCGCAGTGCCTGCTGGCATTGCCAATCAATACACGGCTTGGTGGGGTCCCAAGGATGCCATCGCCATCAGTCGAAGGCGTGCCCAAGAAGCGCGCATTTACGCGGGCCTTGAAGTAGAGCCTGAATCGTTCATCTCAAGCCAACGATACACCCGCGTCAGTTCCCAGGAATTGGCGCGCATGGAGGCCATCAAAGGCGTCCTGCTTGTGCGGCGAGGTAGCTCGCTTCCCATGGTGTCGAATCGGTTGCGCAATTACATTCACCGCCAAGGCAACGGCCACTTACAATTGGCATTGCGGCCGGGGTTAGGCGACGAAGTGAAATTCTTGGTCATGAAGGAAAACCGCTTGACCGTGACACCGGAGGCCAGCAGTTTGCTAGCAGAGTTTGAAAATCAAATGCTGGTGGATGCCAAACCAAAGAATCCAGAAATCGGCGCTGATTCTTGAGCGATTCGAGGCCAAGCGGCCGGGATCGTATCGTTAGATGGGTGTGGCGGCTGCTGGTCGTACTTGCGCTATTCTACTTCCTGCCGCCTCTATTGGTGGTCTTGGCACTGATGAGTTTGCTCGTGATTGTCCTTTTGAGCAAACGAATTCGCCGGCGCCGACAGGCGCGCGCATCCACTTTGCCGCCGCTTCCACCTGCGCCAGAAGCAGGTCCGCCCGCTTCGCCGCGTTCATGACCAATGACTGCTGAAGGGGGCTTGTGCAAGCCAACGGCCTCTACCACGCGGTGCTGTATGTGCGAGACCTTCAACGAAGCCTCGGGTTCTACCGCGACCTTCTGGGCTTCGAAGTCATCGGAGACGCCTTAGGGGGTCGAGCTGCGGCCCTCATTGGCAAAGACCGCCGCACCCACCACGAATTGTTGCTGATTGGCGTCGGCGATGCCCCTGGCCCCCTGGAAGGCAAGCGACTCGGCTTGTACCATTTGGGCATCAAGGTGGGCGACAGCCTAGACGATTTGCGAAGCGCCAAGGCGGAACTGGACGCAGCCGGCATCGCCATTGAAGGTGCCACAGATCATACGGTCACTTGGAGCCTTTACCTGCGTGATCCTGACGGCAATGAGATTGAGTTGTACGCGGACAATCCGGACATCAACTGGCAAGAAGACTTGTCCTTGGTGATGTCGCCCATCAAGCCATTGCACCTGTAAATCGCCCAGTTCGAAGCATGGCCTTCAAGTGGAACCGGTTGCCATGTGGGTCCGTG
>JBFJXT010000054.1:0-10292 GCA_041623015.1 Thermoplasmatota archaeon
AGCCTCACCCATGGAATCATTGAACACCAGGGCCAGCGCCAGTTCTTCTGAGGATATTTTCCACCGCTCCGAAGGAAGCCAGCCGGCTGATTCGATTGGCGGCCCCTCCATGATGAGCCCCTCCGCCCCGAACCCCTCCGGCACAAGCGCGGAATTAGCCCAGGGTGACTCAAGCCCACAGAAACCTGAGGCCAACCCCCCGAGCCGACAACCAGGCGGCGTGCTCCTTCGAGACGGCGGCATGAAAGTGTTCCTGGACGGCAGCATCGGCGGCCACACCGCCCTCCTGTTGGAACCCTACAGTGACCGACCAGACACCAAGGGAACCCAAATTTGGACAGACGAGCAACTGGACGACTTGTACAACCAGGCCCACGATAACAAGATCCAACTCATGGTGCACGTGATTGGAGACGGCGCCGTGGAACAGGGCCTGCAAGCATTCGAACGGCTGGCCAAGCGCGTTGGCGTAGATGCCATTAAGGCGATGCGCCACCGGTTCGAGCACTACGAAATTGTCCATGACGATCAGGTGCAGCGCACCGCTGCCCTCGGACTGGTTCCCTGCAGCCAACCCAACTTTGTCGGCGTCTGGAGCAGCAAAGGGGGCCTCTACGAAGAACGCCTTGGGCCTCGATTTGCCAATAACAACCGATTCCAGACTTTCAAAGCTGCGGGGATTCGCTTGAGCTTTGGCAGTGATGGGATGCCCTTTGGCCCCCTAGTCGGATTACAATCCGCTGTGTACCACCCTGATCCAAAAGAACGCATGAGTCCCCAAGAGGCAATTTGGCATTACACCAAGGAAGCCGCATGGAGCCTTCACCGGGAGGATGAAGTGGGGACGCTAGAAACAGGCAAATTGGCAGATTGGATTGTGCTGGATCAAACAACTCTTGATTCCCCGCCAAAACAGTGGACGCTCATGGAAACTGTGATGGCCGGAACCACGATTTGATTATCTGCAAATATCGTGGCGATACATTGCCAAATTAGCTACGCAAAGGGCCCGGAATTCTGCAAAGGGGTTGATTTCCTGTGGAACCGGTGCATAAGGAGAAATGGACGGGTTAGAGGGGACCCGAGGATTGCTACTGGAACTCAAGAAAAGGATAGGAAGACCTAGAACGAAGACAAGAGAGGATGAAATAGACCCTGGCCTCTTACTCACTACTTCGCTATAAACCCTCGGTAAAAATTTTTGCCAGTTGAAGCCAATTTTGAAGCTGTCCTTGGAGAGTTTTGCTTCCACAAGAAATCAAGGGGTCCCTCCTATCCAGTGCGCAACCAAGTAGATGGCCGTCCATTGAGGTAGAGATAACGAGCCATGAATGGAGTCGAGATGAAATCTCATTTTTCTCCACTCATGGCCGTATCCCAGAAGACCTCCCTGAATCGGTTCCAGTCCCTTATGGGCTTGTTCCTCAAAATCCGGGAAATCCATACTCGTGGGTTGAATCTCTGTCCAGACACAATTCAAGGCCAGGCTTCCAGGCTTCATCATCGACGAGTCTTCGTGCATCGACCAAAGAATCACTCCTCAATCCATAACTCAAGGAGTGTAGATTCAGCCCGTCACTCAAGGGATCAGGTTTCAGTCCGCGGCTGAATGGAATGTGATTCGGGCCATGGCTCAACAGGGCGTGCTTCGCTTCATGGCGCAAGGGATTGTGTTCCGGTCCACGGGCCAAGGGGTTGTGATTCGCTTCATGGCGCCAGGCGGGTTGTGGTGATGACGCTTTACTCCAAGCTCCAAACCTGTTTCCATGGGCCGCACCTCGATCCATGATTCAAGTTCCACTGAGGACCCAGGACTAGAGTCACAGTCTAGGACCTCAAATCAGCCCAAGATCCAGGGCCTCAGGCCCCCCGATGATACAGCTCTTCATGGAACGCCGATCATTCAGCTTCTGATGAAATGGCGATTCTGCCTTTCAAGTCAACAAGCCACGTCTACGATTGCCAAGAAATTCCATTGCCTCTTGTGTCAGGAGCTCAGAAATTTCACCAGCCCCGTGCACAGGCGTTGGTTGGTCCAAATTCCGGTCCCGCTGAAGCGGCCCCAATTCAGCCACCCGAAAGGGCCTCAATCCACTTAGCATCGAAAGAGAACGGCTTTCTCCAAGTGCCCAGTGGTACCATTGGCCATGGCGATCACTCGAAGCGCCACAGCACTTCTTCCGGCAACGGACTTGGTAGCGATTCGCACGCGACTGTCAGATCAATACGGCAGTGAACTCTACGAGGCGGACGACGACCGGCGCATCCTTTGCGTTCATGTTCCCCGCGCCGAACCGGATCCCGTCAATGACGTGGAAATGGCCGTAGAGTACCTCGATCCACTGGATGTGGAATCTGCAAGTCAAGTGCTGCTCATCGGGACCCAACACATGGCCCAGGTCTACGCAGAGCCCCTCAAGCAAATGGTCGCCGATCGTGTCCGTGACGATCACCGCATTGCCAATGATTGGCGCCAGCGCCTGCCGGGTACCCTGTCTCATGAGTTCTTCAAGGATCCTGCAGACCCCCGCCGCCGCAGTCGACTCGTGGTTCGATTGCCGGTTGAATCCATGGCGGACGTGGAAGATTCCTTGCTTGAGCCGCTCGCCGACGAATTGGGCCCCCAAGTGGACACGCCTCGAGTCAAGGGACTCGTCGCTGTGTATCTCGTTGCCTCCCAAGATCATGTGCGCCTGGCACCGGATCTATTCATCCAGGAATTGCTGCGAAAGTGGCGAGATGAGGACCGCCGCATGCGTGCTCAAGCGACTCGCGAATTGGCCAAGCAAGAAGAGCGGGAGCGCAAGGAAATCGAGCGCCGGCGCCTCATGGCTGAACTCGATCGCACTCTTGGAAAGCGCGTGGCCACGGGGCCGCTTCGAAGTCACTCCCTCTCCCGTTCCCCCCTTGACCGGGACCCGCTCTCTACCCTTGGCCGAGAGAGCAGCCGCTCTCTGATGGCCAGTGACTTGGCGCCAGGGACCCGATTGTCGGCCAGGCCCCCCGCAGACGACGCACCGGCAGGCGATGACGAATCGACTCCAGTCCGTCACCCAGGCGCCCCGTCGCATCGGGAGCCCCTCAGTCACACGCACGCCAATGCGGTGCATTCTCGCCCGGATGCATCGGAGCTTGCCCTCGCCTCCCGTGTTCGAGACGTTCCGTTCCCCGAACCAACTCCCCCGCAATCACCTCGCAAAGACGCTAAGGCCCCCCAGTCTGAAGCGCTGCTGTCTACGGATGAAGTGATTCAAGTGGACGGGGACGCCCCAGTCGGCGAAAGCACCCCAATTTCGCCTCCATCCACTTCAAGCGAGCCAGCTCCGGCACCCAAGCGCCGCGCCAACCCGATTGACGCCATGCTTGCAGCAAGAGGCAAGGGACGGGCCCGTGGCCGTGCCACACGCGACGCAGCTGGGCCTTCTAGTGCCGAAGCGGACGCACCGCCTGCCGAACGCGCCGTTGCGGACCACCGCAACCACATGGAAGCCATCAAGGACCGCGTCGATGGCCTTGGAAAGCGCGCCTCAGAGCTTCACGACCGGCCCGGTGGCCGCCTTGGGCGCATTGCACAACACCTCATGGATTGTGGATTCGATGTCTTGGTTCGCCCAGAAACCCCTGGTGTGCGCATCGACTTGGCCGCCGAACGGCCCCAGGGAAGCCCCCAGCGCATTGTGCTTCGCGTGGAAGACACTCTGGACGTGGCAGCCGCTGACAAGGGCCTCGAATTGGCTCGAACGCTTGATGTGGATCAAGTGGTAATGGTGGCAGAAACCGCCGAACCAGAAGCCAAGCGCCGTTTGCTTGCCACCAAGGTCAATTGGCTGACTCCTGAGGACCTCGCCAACGCAAGGCTGTAAGCAATACGCCATGCTCAAATTCGTAGCACGCGACGCCTAGAGGTTCCCATGGTCCACAGGCGGGACATTGCTGGGCGCATCCACGCCTGATTCGAGCAGGCTCCATGCGCAAGAACCAGAAGGCGGCCTTGTCTCCTCGGTCATAGCGCCGGTTGCGTCAAGCCCCGTCAAGGGGCGCACCGTCACCGATTCGTGGCCAAGACTGCCGCTGCGCACCTGGAGGAATTTCGCTTGCACACCGTCAGTACCGATTGCGCTGCCCTCGACGGGCTCCTGGACGGCGGTCTCGAATCGGACGCCATTACGCTCGTGTTTGGAGAAGGCGGCAGCGGCAAAACCAACCTCGCCCTCCAATGCGCTCGCGTCGCCATTGCTGCAGGGCACCGAGTGGCGTATGTGGACACGGAAGGAGTGAGTGAAAAGCGCCTGTCACAGGTGTTTGATGCGCTTCCTGACGAAACTCGAGAGCAATCCATTGACAGGCTTCTGTTCTACACGCCGTACACCATTGCTGAACAGGAAACGATGGTGAAGAAAACGGAGCTCCTGAAGGACGTGGGGCTAATCGTTGTGGATTCGGTAAATATGCACTACCGGCTCCACATCGACGCGCCTGGCGGTGAGAAGGAAGCCCGACAAAGTCTGCTGGCGCAACTGCACCATTTGACCATGCACGCCCGGCGTCATCACATCCCGGTGCTCATCACGGGTCAGGTCTACGGGGGCGAGGACGCCACGCAGCCGTTTGCCCGTCGCACCATGGAACACATGGTCAAGGCGCTGGTGCGGTTCGAAAAGCGACCCGATGGGACGCGCCGGGCTACCGTTCTCAAGCATCGCAGCATCGAAGAGGGCCGCCAAGCGCGTTTTGTCATCGGGTCTTACGGCCTTGAAGATCTGGACGCCGCGGGTCGAGTTCCCTCCGCAGCTCGCCGGCCGACCCCTGCTCCCCAGCAGGCTGCGTCCTCTGCCGCTGCAGGTGCGGTCCAATCGCCTGTGCCTGACTCACAAATTCCCCAATCGACCTCGGTGGTAGAAGAAGAGCCAGCAAGCGTCCAGGGCCAAGGTGTCGGGGCTCTAGCACCCAATGGTGGGGTACCCGAGGAAATCTCAGAGCTGTATCTTGAGCACGACGCGGACGCAGCGTCGCGGCATCAGGATGACGGCCAAGTCACCGCCGAACCCATAGAGCCAGTGGTGTCGCCCGATTCAGAACCTAGGGACCTAGGTGATGGCCACGACTCTGAGACGGTCCAAGCAGCAGTCGAAGAGGCCCCCGATGGACCTGCAGTGAATCTTCTGACCGACGCGGAGCGACAAGAAGCCGAAGCATTGCCGGGATTTGCGCAAGCGCACCAAATTCCCCGAAAACAGCACTCTGATGCGGCCGATCCAGCCGAATCGGGCTCGGAACCGGCGTCTCCCTCCTGATGCCCCAGAGAGGGAAAAAAGGGCTTAGGGGCGTCCGGCCGGGGGCCCTGATGCCAAAAAATCCATAAGGGTCGAGACTCCCACGTATCTTGCTATGCGTGCATTGTCTTGGGTCGGCGTACCCATGTTGTTGCTGGCAGCCGCGTGCCTCATGCAGGTTTCTGCGCAGCCAGTCTGGCCGGATATTCCCGATCCCTTGCCCGAAGACGTCGTGGTCGAAGGGCCGCTTCTTGACGCGGAGCGCCTTTCTGAGTTCGAAGAACTGGGCGCGCTCTACGACTTTGTCACGGGTGAAGAATCTGAGGCGCCACCCCAGGAAGAGGCCCCTGCAAAATCTGCAGAACCGGGCTTTGCTGACCGAGTTCGCGCCGCCATGCAAGACACATTGCTCACCGCAGGCGTTGCTGGCATTCTGGCCACCGGCCTAGGCGCCCTCGGGTTTGCACTCGTCACGCGCTACGTGAGCCCCAAAGAGGCACTCAAAAACCCGCAGCGTGCCATGCTGTACGGTTTCATTCGCGCCACCCCTGGCGCGCACCTCAAGCAACTCTCTGATGAGTTTGTGATGAAGACCAGCAGCATCCTTTGGCACATTCGCAAACTGGAAGCCGCCGAATTGGTCCACAGTGACCGCGTCAACGGCTACCGCGTCTTCTACCCCGTCGACGGAGGCATCGAAGCCAAGCGCGTCAGCCGCGCCATCACAGCCCTGCAAAATGACAACGCGAAGGCAATCTTCGAAACCATTCAGGCAGAGGCTGGCTGCACCGCCCGCACCATTGCCGAGCGCCTTGGCTTGCACGGCGGCACCGCCCGCTGGCACCTCAAGAAGTTGCGCGACCACGGCCTCCTTGAGGAACTGGTTCGCGACGACGGCTCCCGGTTCTACAACACGCCCCTTGGCGACCGCGCCATAGAAGCGATGATGGGCCGCCCCGTTGAGCCTGCCAAGCCCCTTCCCAGGCGCGCACCCGTCCCTGTCCCCGTATCCGAGTGAACACCATGATCCGAACTGCCACCGTCATCCTGCTGCTTGCCTTCATTCCCGCCGCGCTTGCGCAGTCCCCGGTGGACCCCGGCGATCCGCTGGGTCTCGAAGAACAACCTGACCCCACGCAGGAATCTCCTGGCTTGGCTCCGGGTCAAGAAGGAGACGACCCCGCATCTGGCGTGCCCGACCCCACGGACAGTGGCAGCGGCATTGACTGGGGACGCGGCCTCGTGTGGGGTGTTGGCATTGGTGGCATTGGACTTGCGGCACTGGTGGGCATCGCGTACTACCTCGGTGTCGGCGGCCTTCGCCACGTGGACAAGCACAACGTCCTCGAACACCCCATGCGCAAGAGTTTGCTCGAAGTGGTCGAATCCGAGCCCGGCGTTCACTTGCGAGAACTCGCCACGCGCCACGGGACGGCTGTCACGAACACCCAGTGGCACTTGCGCAAATTGGAGATGGCTGGCCTCGTAAAGACCCAAAAGGTCCAGGGCCGCCGCCTCTACTACCCCACCGCCGGCGGCGCACAAGCCAAGCAAGTGGCGGTTCAGAATGCGGCCGTGCAAAATCCCAACGCTCGCCGCATCTTGGATTACTTGCACACCAGTCCTGGAACCAACCAGCGAAGCCTTGCGGAGGCCCTGGAAATGAACCCGGGTACGGTGCGCTGGCATCTTCGCAAAATGGAAGCCGCTGGCATGGTCAAGTGCGTCCCGGACGGCACCCAGAGCTGCTACTTCCCCTTGGAACCGGCTCAAACGTCTGGTTCGTGGGACTCTGGTGACAAGGAACCGGTCGTCAGTGTGACGAGTCGCCGAGACTAGAGGGTTGATTCGCGCCGCTTGACTGGGAGCACCCAACGGGCTCTGTTAGATTCGCCTGTGTTCAACTTCGCCTCGCCAACCACGGCGGCGCAGCGGCGGGACGCTGGTGCAATAAGCAACTCCCTTCAGCACTCACTAGGATTCCGCTCGCGTGCAGCATCGGTTTGCCGCCGCCATCGCCCCGCTCCTGGCCTTGCAATGGACGCTCCCGGCGTCCGCTCAAAATGCAACCACCGGCCCCGCAGGAAACTCGACGGCTCCATTTGCCGCTACCCGCCCCCCACGGCCCTGGGACACCTGGCTGGCTCCCTACCTCGACGGCCCTTTGCAGCGGTTCCTTGGCGATATCGTTGCGTGGGTCCTCGTGGGCCTCCTCGTGGTGCTCGTGGTGGCTCCGCTGCTTAAATGGGCCACCCGGCGAATCCCAGGTGATCTTGATAGCCACGTGGTTGGCATCGTCAGCAAACCGGCGTTCATCCTGGTCTTCGCCTTTGGATTTGTTGACAGCCTGCACCAATTCGACATCTCAGGGCGCCTCGGCAATGCCCTCGACAATACCTGGAACGCCTTGCTCATCGTGGTCCTAACCTACGTGGCGTTCCGGCTCTGGCATGAAATTCTTCGCGGCGTCGGCCGGCAAGTGAGCCAACGCACCGAGACGGACCTCGACGACCAACTGTTTCCGCTCGTTGACAAAACTGGCGGTGTCATCATTATCATCGTCGGCATCTGGCTCACCATCGAAAGCTTCGGCATCGACATGACCCTGTTTGCTGCCGGCGGCGCCATCGGCGGGTTGGTGATTGCCTTCGCGGCGCAAGACAGCCTTGCCAATTTCTTTGCTGGCGTGCAAATCCTCCTCGACCGGCCCTTCCGTGAGGGCGACCGCATCGAAATCAAGGACGAAAACACCTGGGGGGACGTGGTGGAAATTGGACTTCGCACCACCCGAGTCCGCACTCGAGACAACCGCCTCGTCGCCATTCCAAACAGCCTGATTGGCAACAACGCCGTCATCAACCACAGCTACCCCGACTCGAGTTACCGCCTTACGGTGCCCATTGGCATCGCCTATGGCAGTGACATTGAGCACGCTCGCGGCCTCATGGTCAGTGCCGTGCAGGCGGTGGAAGGCGTGGACCCAGACCAACGCGTGGAAGCCCTGTTTCGAGGATTCGGAGACAGCAGTCTAGACTTCCACGTGCGGTACTGGATTCCCAGTTACGTGGATACCCGTCGCATCGAAGATCGCGTCAACACGGCCCTAGAACGGGCGCTGCGTGAAGGTGGCGTTGAGATTCCGTTCCCGCAGAGGGTGTTGTGGAATGGTGCCGCACCATCGCAGCCTGTTGTGGACGCATCAGCGCCCTAGACGCCACCAAAAAGGGTCAGTGCCCCTTCATCAATTCTCGAAGCCCTTCGAGGATGATGCGGGTGTGGCGGATGTCCTCAGCATTGTACTCAATGAGATCCTGCTTCACTTGGGGATTGGCGCGGCGGCGGTAGCCACGGTACATCCGCAACGCGTGATACCCGTCCTTCACTTTGAGGCGGGGCTTTTCGTAGCCAAAGAACTGGGCGACCTTCTCCGACTTGAACTTGGAGACGGGCAGGTAGACTCGCTGAGTCTCTGGGTTGGCGGTGTAGACCACTTCCGTTTGCAAATCGAACCAATTCACATCATTGACCCACTTGGGGTTGATGCCGTATTTTTCACTGGCTCGGCGAAGTTGCACCGTGTCACTGCTGGCGCCGCCCCAGGTTACCATGGTTGCGCCGTCCTTGCAAAGGTCCCTGAAGTCCCGAAGCATTTGCTCCTGGCCCTTGCGCGTCACATCGAACCAACTGGTGACCTCCTCGGTTTTGTGGTCGAGTAAGCCGTACAGGAAAATCTCGCTCACGGGGCCGTCGAACTCCAAATCCATGTGGATGATGGGTTCGGGCAAGTCGTAGATGCGAGGATCGGCAGCGTACACCACCGCTTCGCCTTCCACGTGGGCTCGGGCAAAGCCTTGCAGGAGAGACAATTGGCCAAGGAACCCTTCGTCGCCAGCAAAAGCAGGGCTTTCGCGCAGGGCGTCGATGTCCGATTTCCAGAGCTTTTCCACCGTATCGATGCCGGCTGAAATGAGCCGCTGTGCGCGTCCCTCCTTGATCATGGGGAGGTCTGTGAGCGACAAGGGTCGGCCCGACACACCCTTGCCACTAGGCCACTCGTGAAAAACCCCCCCGCTTCGATTGGGCCATCAAATTGCCGGCTCGCTTCGGCGCACTCAAGTAGGCAGAACCCAATCATCGGCCGGATGGAACCAAACACTGTCACCACCGTGATCGCCGACGTCAAAGTGGTTGGCGCCGCAGCGGCTTAAGATTCACAGACACTGGTCTTGAAGCCCTAAATCCCCTAGCGTGCGCACTTTGCCGCGGCCGGCGGCCCCGTCGTTCATCGGGTAAATTCGATGGTGCAGAACCTTGGCACAATCCTCTAGTGGCACAGGCGAATCCCATGCTATGCGCGTTTACATCCTTCTCGCCGTGCTCGCATTGAGCCTCGTGTCTGCCCCCGGTGCCTCCGCTGCTCCGTGCAATGGCCAAACCTTCTCCGGTGTCGACTGCCACATTGATTACTGGCAGTTCCGAGCCAATCTGGTCTACGACACTGTCGAAGAAGAGTCCGGCTTTGACTTGAGCATCGTCCAGAACGGCGTCAACCACAACCTCGACAAGTGGGGCGCCTTCGTTGATGACATCTACCAAGACATCCCCTGCGTCACTCGCCCCGGCCCGGTTTGCTGGTAATCACGCCTCAGTTTGCTGGATCATGTCCGGCACGGGGGGAGCTTCCACGAAGTCTCCTTCGCGGCGGGCAATGGGCTTGCCGCCCAATTCTACCAACTCATTCCCATTCCATTTGGGCCGTAGCAGTTCGCGGGGCTTGCAGGTGGCCAGCAAGTAGTTGGCGACCATGGGCCAGGCCATGATGACGTCGGCGTAGCATGTGGCCTTGGTGGCTTTGGCGTGGACCTTGCCCCATGCTTGGGCCTCTTCCAGCGTGCTGCCGGATAGGCCGTTCCACTCGGGCCGATCCATGGTGATGTTGACGGCGTATTCGTGGCCTTCGCGGTCGGTGTATTCGGTGGTCTCGCAGACCACTTCGCAGTCGTTGACGAAGTTCTTGGG
>JBFJXT010000055.1:0-10245 GCA_041623015.1 Thermoplasmatota archaeon
CGATTATGACGGCTTGAAACAGGTTTGCGAGCGAATTACCCAACGACTTGTTCCCACTTCTTCAACTCGAGAACGCTGGACAGGGTCTTGCCTCGGCGAATCTCCTCTCGCAAGCGGTTCTCTTTCTCAAGCACCTCAAGTGATCGGTTGGCCACTTCTTGGGCGTCCTCTTGCGGCACCACGACGGCACCCATGTCGTCGGCGATGATCCAATCGCCATTGCGGACGGTTTGACCACCGCATTTGATTTCGAGACCAATTTGCCCGTGGCCCTTGGGTTCACCTGCGTTCGGGACGACCCAGCGGCTCCAAACGGCAAAGCCCATCTCGCGAATGTCGTCAATGTCTCGCACGGCGCCATCTGTGACAAGCCCCTCGACGCCCTTGAGTTTGCAGGATTCGCTGGCCAATTCGCCCCACATGGCGGTTTGTCCGCCGCGTTGGTCGATGACGATGATTTGGCCGGGGCCGGCGTGGTCGATGGCTTCCACGGTCTTGGCCCAGTCGCCGTCGGCGGTGAACACGGTCACCGCGCGACCACAGATCCGAGCGCCGCTTTGCCTGGCTTGGATGCCTGCGTCCATGGCGCCCTTTCGGTGCATGGCGTCGCTGATGTTGCTCGTGGAGCACTGAAGGAATGCTTCTCGCAGGGATTCGCCACTGTAGCGCTTGAATCGATCCGATGCGATGCCGGTGCCGGTGCGCATGGATTCCTTGAGCTTGCGCGCCTCTTCGGCAATGTTCTGGGCCTTGGTGAGGGCGCCGCCCACGATCACAACGCTGGCGCCGGCATCAATGGCGGGGCCTGCGGTTTCGGTGGTGATGCCACCTGCGGCCATGACGGGGATGTTGACGGCAGCGGCCAACTCCTTGAGAATGTCCATGGGGGATGCGCCTTTCATTTGGTCATCAATGCCCATGTGCAGGCAGACCAGATCGCATCCGAGGCGCTCGGCGTCCTTTGCGCGGCTGATTTTGTCCTCCACTGAAATCAAGTCCATGTAGACGCGGGCACCGTATTTCCTGGCGGCCTTGACTGCTTCCTCGAAAGTTTCGTCGCTGGCGGCTCCGAGGATGCCAATGACATCGGCACCGGCCTTGGCGGCAATTTCCACCTCAAAGGCGCCGGTGTCCATGGTTTTCATGTCGGCAACCACGGTCTTGTCCGGGAACGCCTTCTTGAGGGCACGGACCGCTTCAAGACCCTCGGCCTTGATGAGGGGGGTTCCGGCTTCAATCCAGTCCACCCCGCCTTCAACCGCTTCTCGTGCATATTGCAAGGCGCGGTCAAGGTTGACCTCATCTAGGGCAATCTGGAGCCTGGGTTCCTCGGCCGTCTCCCGGACCATGTGTGCGGGGAGGGGCCCTTGTGCTTGAACGTTGGCTCACGCACCTAACGCCGCAAATCAGGGCGATTCGTGGCGCCTAACCACACAACCCTTTTGCATGGCTGCCCCCGTCGAATCGATATGAGGCTGAATGCCCTTCTCGTATTGTCGCTGACAGCGACCCTGTTTGCCGGCTGCCTTGACAGCGCCAATGAACCAGAAACCACCGACAATTTGGTTGAATCTGGCTTCGGGCCCAATGCGAGCGGACTCGTGCCTGTAATGCCTGATCCTGCGCTGTTTGTTGGCACCATCGTCAATGATCACGCCACGGAGGCCACAGGTCACGTTGGCCACCAAATTCCCGAACTGCACGAAGGGCACCTCGGCCTGGAATTGGCCGGCCACAACGACCTTTCAGAAGGTCTCGTGGGCTACGGCAGCGGGTACATCGAAGTGGACGTGGTCGGCGATATGGCACTGGTCTCTTCGGTGCTTGGATCTCGGGGTGTCACCCTTGTGGACGTTTCGGACCCGGCCAACATGAAGGTCCTCAGCCACATTTACAACATGGATGACAACTGGGATGCCCGCCTCAGTGGCGATGGAAAGTTCCTGTTCCTTGGGTGCCAGGGAAGTGCTGCATTCGAATGCACGGGGCTTGATCCCGCAGGTGAAACCCCCACGCTCACGGGCGGCGGCCCCTGCACCAGCTTCGTAAACGGCCCCGACCCGGCGCCGGAAACAAGTTGTGATGGCGGCATTGCAGTCTACAGCCTCGAAGACCCAACGGCGCCTGCGTTCGTGGACTATGTGCCCATGGGCTTCACGCACAACGTCTACACGTTCATGCTCGGCCCCAAGTACTACTTCATGAACGCCGTGGTCACCATCGCCGAATGGGACCCCTTGAACGGAACCACCCAAATCGCCAGCACTGAAATTGCGGGCGTTCACGACATCGTGGTCCAAGAGCACCCGATTACGGGACAAATGTTGCTCTACACTGGAAGCAGCGGTTACATGAGCATCTGGGATGTGAGCGACCCGTTCCTTCCGGCCCTCGTTGGCAACGTTGAACCCGCTGAAGGCGAGAGCATTCCTCCCATGTGGCACGAACAGACGCCCCTGCCTTGCTTGGTGGATGGGCGCCATTTGACCATCGGCGCTGGTGAAGACGGCGGCGGCGAAGCAGCCCCTGTTGCAGTGGTTGACACCACCGACCCCACCAATCCAGTCTACCTTGGCAAGTGGGAGCTTCCGGACTCTTCTTCCTTGACGGGACAAATGAGCTACCGATTCAGCCTGCACAACATCGATGCCAACTGCGACGGACAAGTGGCCATTGGACACTACCACGCAGGTGTCTGGGTATTCGACATCAGCACCCCCGAGCGGATGGCCAACCCAGCCACCCTCGCCTACTACCAACCCCACGAGCGATCCATCAGCCCCGCGTGGAGTCCAGTGAGCAGCGCCCCCATTGGCGCATTCGTGAGCGCGGACACGTCCAATGTTTGGGCGGCCATGTGGAGCGAAGATGGCAAGACCCTCTTCATTCCAGACATGTCCACAGGCCTTTACGCCCTAACGCCCACTTGGGAATTTGAGGCCTGAAGCCGCCCGCCCGTCAGAGTGCAATTTCGACCCTGTTTGACCAATTGGCGGCTCTGGCACCGACCTTTCCCCCTCTTCCTAAATAGCTTCCAGGTGAAAGGAGGGGTATCTGATGCCGCTTCGTTCCTCCAGCCGGCGATGGGGTCATCGCCCCGTTTCCTCCGGGGGTCGCCTGTGGGTTACCCCGGACGGCCACGTCGAGAGCGTGGATGCTGGATTGTGCACCCTGCTCGGTGTGTCGAGCGAAGACTTGGTGGGTCGCCAGGTGGCCGATGTGGTGCGTAGCGAAGGCGGGCCCCTGGAGGGTCCAGTCGTTTCGATCGTGGATGACGCATGGTTTGAGCGAAAAGACGGATCTCGCCTGCACTTGATGGTGGGCATCGGCGTGGAGCACGGCCGCTGGCACCTACTTGTGCAAGATGGTACAGCTCGATTTGACTCTCAGGAACGGATTCGCCAATCAGAACAACAGCTTCGCCGGGCCCAGCAAATTGCGCGCATTGGCAGTTGGACTTGGGATGTGGTCCACGATTCCATTTCGTGGAGTCAAGAGTTGTACGACATTTACGGAGTCGATTCAAATTCCTTTGAGGCAAGCTATGATGCATTCATATCCCTCATTCACCCGGATGACCGTGAGGCCGTCACAGAGCTCATCCAAGGTGCCTTCGAAAATGCAAAATCATTCACGGTTCGGCACCGTGTCCTTCGCCCTGATGGCGTGATTCGGCATGTCATCGGTCAAGGTGCCGTAGAGACTGATGCAGAAGGAAACACCGTGCATATGTACGGCGTGAGCCAGGATGTCACGGATCAAGTGATGACGGGCCGGTCTTTCGAAGCTTTGCTGGAGGCGGCTCCAGATGCCATGGTGTTGGCGGACGCGGCGGGCGCCATTCAATTCGTCAACGAAGAAGCCGAGCGCATGTTTGGCTACAATCGTGAGGAACTGGTGGGGAAACAAGTTGAGATTCTCATGCCCTCGGCGGTTCACGATCGGCACAAGCATCACAGAACCTCGTACCAAGAGAATCCTGAACGACGGCCCATGGGACAAGGGCTTGACTTGGTCGCACGGCGCAAGGATGGAACTGAGTTCACTGCCGAAATTAGCTTGAGTCCCCTCGAAACGGAAAATGGCCTCGTGGTCACCGCTGCCATCCGCGATACTACCGAGCGGCGGCGCATGGAGCAAGAGGCAAAAGATCGCCAAACTCGGCTCGAGAGCTTGCTTGACAATGCACTAGACGCGGTGGTGCTGACGGACTTAGAGGGCCGCGTCGTTGAATGGAACACCGCAGCAGAACACATGTTTGCCGTCTCCCAAAAGGACGCCGAGGGGCAACTGTTTCACGTGTTTGCCATGGCGCAAAAGGCGCGAAAGCAATTCCTAGCCATCCTCAAAGACACAGCCGCCGGCAAGGAGGATGCCCATCGCGTCTGGGTGGCTGAATTACGAGGGGCCGCTGGTGATTTCCCCGTGGAGGCGAGCCTTGCCCGGGTGGAAAGTGGCGATGACACGTTCCTGCTTGCGGTGATTCGAGACATCACAGAACGCCGCAAAGCGGAGGAGTCTGATCGCTTGGCATTTGAGCGACTCATTGAGATTCAGCAACTGCGCGAAGTGAATCGATTCAAAACGCTCCTTCTCAACACCGCCAGTCACGAATTGAACACCCCCATGACGCCGCTTCGGTTGCAGTTGCACTTGCTGGAATCTGGGCGCCTTGGAGAATTATCGGATCGGCAGAAACACTCTGTGGAGGTGCTGCAACGAAATGTGGAGCGGCTGTCCATGTTGATTCAAGATGTGCTTGATGTGGCAAGGCTAGAATCGGGCAAATTGAAGATTGTCCAGAAGCCATTGAACATTGACGGAATCATCAAGGAAGCGCTGGATACCTTTGATCAGCCCATTGCGAAGGCGGATCTGAAAGTAACCGTCCACGCGGAGGAAGGTTTGATGATTCGCGCCGACCGCAACCGCATGATCCAGGTGCTCGTGAATCTCATCAGCAACGCCATCAAATTCAGTCCCGAGGGCGGATCCATCTCGGTGGAAGCCCACGCCGAGGGCGGCTTGGTGCTGGTCCAGGTGATTGACGGAGGGCCCGGCTTGACGGCTGAACAAATCGGCAACTTGTTCCAACCGTTTAGCCAAGTGCACGACCTAAGGCGCACAAACCTACCCGGCACTGGCCTCGGCCTCTACATTTCAAAGGGAATCATCGAGCAGCACGGGGGAACCATTGGCGTCGAGAGCGCTGGCCCGGGTAAGGGGGCGACGTTCTGGTTCCGGCTTCCTAGATATGCACCGGACCAAAGTCCCGCTTGACCCTCTGCAAAGATTTATCCTAGCAATAGGAGGAATTAGGACCGTGATGCCAGAAGGCCCCGCCAGCAGCACTGCGGGGATGGGCAGTTCCTTTTTCGAGGGACTCGTAGACCGCATGGGCGATTTGATGGGTGACGCGGCGGGCAACGCGGCGTTCCACTTTGCGGCGTATAGCGAAGGCGAGCGCATGGCGGCTGGTTTCTTCCCAGATGATTTGGATAAAGTGTTGGAGCGTGTTGATGCAGTATTGGGCCAAAGCTCCGAACTTCTCGAATCGAATCAATCCCAGGTGCGCATCTGCGTCCGAGGCTCTAGGTTGCTCGAAACCGACGCGGGCATCCTCAATGGGATTGCCCTCGGGACCCTTGAGGGCGCAGTTTCCAAATTACGCGGCCGACGGCACGTGGCCACCCTTGAGCATAGTGCAGATGGGAAAATGGTGCTAATCCAAGAGGAATCCCATGCCTGAAGAAGACCGAGGTCGCCAGCCGGATCTCAAGAAGTTGTTCGAAGTCTGGATGGACAACGAGACCAAGTTGATGATTACCGTGTTTTATCGCAACAACCCCGGCGTCGTTGAAACACTTGAAGGATTGTCCGTTCGCTTGGGCACCACCGTTGAGGAGCTGCGGGAGGCCATCGCCGATCACGTGAGCATTGGGCTTCTGAAGGAGAAAAAAATCGGCGAAAAAGTGGTCTTGGTGTACGATCGAGACATGCGCCAGGACATGGAGACGTTCATTGCGGAGGAAATCAAGACGCGCATGGACGCCTCAGCATCATCCGAGAAGTCCGTAAAGGAGGATGACGCCGAATGACTGACAACCGCGCAACCACCGGCGTTCAGGGATTGGACAAGATGCTTGGTGGGGGCTTCTTTTACGGCGATGCGATTCTCGTGGCGGGCAGCCCAGGTACCGGCAAAACGACCCTGGGGCTCCACTTTGCCGCAGCCGGCGTCGCGGCTGGAGAGAACACGGTTTACGTCACCTTCGAGTACTTGCCTCAGCAAATTTACCGAGACGCCGCGGCCAAAGGCTGGGATCTCAAGGGTTGGGAAGACTCTGGAAAAGTGCGACTGCTCTGCACAACGCCCGACATGGTGCTTGCTGAAACCGGCGCACAACTAGGAATTCTGGAAGATGCCATTCGAGCCATTGGGGCAAAGCGATTGGTCATCGACTCCATGACGCATTTCGAGTTCTTGGGCATGGACTCCCATGACATGCGAACGCAATTGTCTGGGATGATGAACAAACTTCGACTCATCGGAATCACAACCCTGCTCACCCACGAAATTGCAGACATCGTGGGCCCCGCCGTGAGGGTCAGCCAATGGGGGCTAGAATTCCTTGTTGACACCGTGATTCTACTGCGTTACGTGGAGTTGGACGGCGAGTTGGTCAAGGCCTGCAACGTCCTCAAATTCCGTGGCGGAGACCATGACCGGCGATACCGTCGCGTGGATCTTGGGCAAAAGGGCATGGTGATTGAAGCGGACTTCAGCGGCATCGAAGACATCAGCCGAGGCAGTGCCCGCCGCACCGTCCAAGAACGCGCTCGAGGCTTGATTTAATGACCGGCACGATTGAACTCGTCGGCTTCTACAATCTCATCGTCGGGGCATTGTACGTCTACGTTGGCCTACAAATCTCCAAGCGTGAGGTGCCCGACGCTGCTCGATTGGCGCACCGCATGTTCCTCACGTGGTGGTATGCCCTTGGCTCCGTGAGCCTCATCGGCGCGCTCAACATTGGCCTGTATCGAGTCGGTGCGCTTCATCCTGTGTACTTCACCATCATCGGTCAAATCAATTTGTTAGCCATTGTGGTGGCCTTGCTGGGCCTCCTGTACTACATGGTGTACATTTACACGGGGAGCGGCAAGTGGTTCAAGCCAATCATTGGCTTCTATGCCGTCTTCTATCTCCTGCTCGTTGCCCTGGTCGTTTGGCTCTGGAGTCCCGCCACGGACTTCACGGACGATGGCTGGAACATTGTCGCCTTGCCCGAGAGTGAACAAGAACTGTCGCCCGTCATGGGATTGGTGTTTGTGGTGCTCCTGGTTGGGCCCCAATTAGCAGCCGCCATCGGATTCATTCGCCTCGGGTCAAAATTGGAGGACGTCACGCAGCGGTATCGGGTTCGAATGGTGGGGACTGCCATCCTCATCTGGTTCGGACTCAGCCTCGTTGGCAGCCTTGGCACCATCATCTTGGATGAAGACCTCACCTCGTTTGATGCCTGGCAATATACGCAACGCATCATTGGACTCGGCGCCGTCTTGACCATCCTAGCGGCCTACAAGCCACCCAAGTGGATCCAACAAAAATTCGGGGTCACGCCCGTCTAAGCACAGGCAGCAACAGCCAAGAGTGGAGCCCTCGTCGCCGGCATTGTCCATGCTGAAAGTCGCCCCATCAATTCTCTCTGCCGACTTTGGCAACCTCGCTGCTGACGTGCGCAAAGTGGAGGAAGCCGGTGCCGACTGGATTCATGTGGATGTGATGGATGGTCGCTTCGTCCCCAACATCACCATTGGCCCCATGATTGCCAAGGCAGTGCGCAAAGTCACAGACTTGCACATGGATTGCCACCTCATGATTGAGGAGCCGGAACGTTATATCAGCGATTTTGCCGCCGCTGGTGCCGACACGATTACCGTGCACGCAGAAGCGACTCCCCACCTGCACCGAATCATCCAGCAAATCCACGATGCCGGATGCAAGGCAGGCGTTGCCCTCAATCCCGGCACCCACGAGTCTGCCATCCAATACGTCCTTGACGACTTGGACATGGTGCTTTGCATGACGGTCAACCCCGGCTTCGGGGGCCAAAGTTTCCTTCCAAGCGTGGTGCCCAAGGTACGCCGCATTGCCCGCATGGCCGCAGGGCTCGAGCGTGAAGTGCCCCTGGAAATCCAAGTGGATGGTGGCATCAATGGGGAGACCGGACGCATCGTGGAGAACGCCGGCGCAACGTGCGCAGTGGCAGGCTCCTTCGTGTATGGGGCGCCTGACGTGCGCGCCGCCATCCAAGCGGTTCGCGGCAACCAATCGAGTCTTGTGACTCAGTAACTCGGACGCAACGGTCATCTTCTCGAGCAGGTCTGGGCACCTGTGCGCCAGGGGTTCTTGATTCTCGTCCTGATGCTTCCCCTTGTGTTTCCCGCATTCAGCGAAGCGCAAGGAGAAACGCCGCTCACCGCGCACATCACGGCCGTTACCTGGAGCTACGGCCCAGAAACGTGGAAAATGAGCCCAGGCTCCATTGATGGGCCTGATGATTTGGTTCTAGGGCAATTCAACTTGGGAACTCAGTTGTCAGTGGGTGTCGATTTGGCGCGCCGAGGAGAAGCGGTTGATCCGGCCTGGGATTATGCAGCAACGCTCACCGATGGCCTGACCCAGATGGACGGCAAAGTGACTGCCGGAGTCGAAACGGGCAGCTTTCTGTTGCAATTTGATGTAGATGGCACCTCTTCCGCTCCGGGTGCTGCGGCTGTCGAGCCATTGATTCCTGGCACATGGACGCTTCGCATTGACGCCACAAGCGCTGATGGCCCAGAAGGATTCGGATTGGCTTGGATCAGCGCACATGAAAATGGATTCCGCACGGACCGCGCAGGCATCATGGCGCCGCAATCTGTTCTTCCCTTCATTCAAGACATCGGAGCCGGACAATCCGCCTGGATGCCGCTCTCGCCGATTCATTCAGATGTCACCATTGAGGTCCATTCAGAGTCTGAGAATCCTGTTCATTGGAGTGCATGGAAGCGGCTGACGCCCACCAACAGCGCGCCCCTTGCTTCCTTGGCCACCTGGGCCATGATTGACCTAGGGCAAACCACCTGGGAACAAAGCAAATCCGCCCTTACCCTAGACGTTGAGCGCCTAGGCTCTGGGCTCTGGGTTCTTTCTGGGCTTCAAGCTGGCTCCCTGGCGACCACAATCCTCGTTCCCGTTGGCACTGAGGCCACCGTCGAGAGCGTCCTAGCGCCAGAGCCGGGCAACCCTGGAACCGTGGATTTTACACTGAATTTTGATGGAGCTGATGTCATCGATCTTACCTCGGGCACCGCCTATGCAATCAAGCAAAGCCACATTGGCACTCGAGGAAACCACGAATCCACCCGAGCACTGGATGGCAGTGTCCTCGTCCAATCTCCACTGATTCCCGCCAATCGAGGATTAGTACAGGCAAGCCTGGACACAACGCTGCTTCGATCCAGCAACCAACAAGCCTACGCCTTCCTCGCCCTCCTTTTGGACGCAGCCGGGGACTACGTGGGCCATGGCGGCCACTTGCGCGGAATCATACCGGAGTTTGCGGCGCCAAGCATCCAAGTCAACACGCCGGGAACGGTGCCCGTGGTGCTCCAGCACGCCAATGCCAAGGCTGAGCCCGACAGCGTTCCGCCTGGCCTCGCCCTCGACGCTCGCATCCAAGTCACGGCCGATGGAGCTGCCATCGCAGACGACACGGTCAGCATCCCCAATGGCGGGACTCTGACACACCACGCGGCCATTCGACCCAAAACCGTTGGACACCTCCTATTCGAAGTGGATGTGGATACAGGAGATTTGCAGTTTCAAGTGGCACAATCTGCAAGTGTAGGGGCCCAAGAAGACAAAAATGCGCCCAGCCCAAGCGTGGTTCTGATGCTTGTTGGCGTGGCATTTTCGGCCTTCCTCCTTCGCAACCGTGATATAGCCGACTAGGGTCGGCCAAATTGCACACTCTGGCTGAGGTAGTGTAGCTGGTAAGCATAAGGGATTGTGGTTCCCTTGGCACGGGTTCGAATCCCGTCCCCGGCCCCTTCTTCTTTTCCCGTTTCTTTGGAGACCCCATGGCTCGAGCACGGTTTGATTGGCTGCGCAAATTGGTAGCCATTGTGTTGGTGCTCACTGGAGTCACCGGACTCATGATTGGCGTGGGCTACGCCACGTCTGGAAACCTCTGGGGC
>JBFJXT010000056.1:0-10142 GCA_041623015.1 Thermoplasmatota archaeon
CCGGCTCGGCGGCAAGGGTTGCAAAACTAATGGGGCGAACAGGGGGTCTGAATGTCATCACATCCAAGTCATCTAAGTTCACGCCCGTCCGTTCTGACAGGAGGTGAAGTGCTGCTTGGACGCAGGATTTGCCTTGGCAGGGTCCGGTGCCAACTCCGAGGTATCGCTTGAGATCCTCGAAGCAGCGGTAGCCTTCCTCAATGGCGTGGTCGCAATCGTCCACGGTGATGTCTTCACAGCGACACAAGAACGTCTTCGGGGTGCTCATGGGAAGCCCTCCACGTAGACGCCATCCACGGTAGTCTTGCCGTCTGCCTCAAGGACCGCTTGCAGTTGGCCGCCTTGGAATGCCAATGCGCACCCTGCTTGTTGAAGCAATTCAACGCGGGGGGTCATGGGGACATGGCACACCACGGCGTCGCAGTCAACCCATTTGCCGTTCACCTGGGCTTCTTCAACTCGCGTGCCGCCTCGAACCGCAGTCACCGCTCCAGATGCAACGATGCGTCCCCCAGCCGCAGTGAGTGCGTCATGGAATTCTGGGTGGTCCTGGTCGCTGTGCATGACCACTTGGGCTCCCGGGCGCGCATCTTGAGACAAGAGTCGTTGGGCGCCGCGCAAGCTCATGACGCCGGGAAGATCGTTATTGGCAAACAGGGGCCAGCCGTCGTGCCTGCCCGCGCAAATGGTGATGCGTTTGGCATTCACTTGGGCCAGATTTTGTCCTCGTCGAATACCGACGCCGTCGTCGTAGATTCCGAACACGACGCTTTGAGTCCAAACTTCCACGCCGGGCAAATCCGCGACCGTGGCTGCCAACCCCTTGGTGTTTGGCTCGTCGCCGGTCCAGCACGCGGAGCCACCGAGTGTTTCGGATTCATCCACCAACAGAATCCGTTTTCCAGCTTCGGCAGCCGCATGGGCGCGCAGCAAGCCAAATTGCCCCGCGCCGACGATCAATTCGTCCACGGTCTCCTCAGTCGCGATGGGGGCCGGGCCGGTTGGGGGCTCCTCGGGCGCTCGGCCAAGGCCGCTCATGAATCGAACCGCCTTCAAGAAAATGGCATTGAGAATCCGTGGCTTGGTGAAGGCGCCGTGGGGGTCAAAGCCTCGGCGATACACCTTGTCCGTGACTGCGAGGAGGTCTCGTTTGGCGCTGCCAATTCGATTTTGACTCTCCACTTCGGCTCCAGCGGTTGCTTTTGCCATGCAAGCGGGGACGTTGGGTTCTCCGTCCACATCCACGAGGCATGAGCCACAGGACCCTGCGTTGCAGTAGAGGCCGCGGGCGCGGTGGTACTTGAGACTTCGAGACAATTCGAGCACGCCGTCTCGGTGGAGGGCACTGCCAATCGTGTCTCCGTCTTGGAATTCTACCTGGCGACCATCAAAACGGAACCGGGCCAACACGTGCCGACGTCTGCCTTCGCTCAAGAAACGTGCGGTCAGGAACCGGGCACGCCTTGACGCTTCAATTCCGGCCCAAGACGCCCGGCAATCCACAGACTCCACATGCGCCAGTCGCTCACGAGGCTCTGGATGGGGAATCTGAATGTTGCTGGCTTGTTGCGTTCAAAGACTGCGTGGCCAAACCATGCAAAGCCGTAGCCGCCTATGATGGCGCCGAGGAGGAACCATGCCGAGAGGAGTGCCGCCGCAAGGAGGCAGAGAGCCGCCAAAGTGGTGCCTGCCAGGTGCACGGCTCGATTTCGCCGGTCGCTGTGCTCGTGCAGGTAGAATTGCCAAAAATTGACGGATGGGTCGATGGTCATGACAAGAAAGGGGCGGCAGACACAATGACGAGTGGGTACGAAACCCAACGACAACCAACCAGGACAGAACGCGCCTGCCGCCTAATTTGCAAGCTTTGCTTGGTAAAGTTAACGTTTGTGGCGATGGTCTTGGAGGCCCACCTGCTTCAGTGGCGCCCTGTGGGTCGGAGCGCTTCAGTCGGGCCCCTCAACGCGCTTGCGCTCGCGATACACGGTTTGGCGAGCGACGGCGAGACTCACTGTGGGGTCGATGCCAAGGAGCCAGCGGACGTAGTAGGGGTTGCTTTGGAGAGCTCCTTTCTCCTTATCGGCGCGCAATTTTTCTCGCAATTTCACCGTGCTTGCGCGTGGTTTTCGCCCTGGCCGGCCGTCTCCTGAGAGGTTGTCGGATGATGCATGGGGTCGAACTTGCACCACGGCGATGCCTTTGCCATAGGGTCCTGGACGCACTCGGACGGCAGATCCGTCGGGCAGCAAGAGGTCAAGAAGTCCGAGAAGGGGCACATTGGGAATCATTCCAGCCATGAATGTCATGAACAATTAGCAAAGATAATTCTTTGTATGCACTAGACAAAACGAATCTACCCTACATATCTAGATAGGTTTGCCCCACCATAATTGGAACTTGTTAGATGATAATAGATAGAATTGGCACATGTTAAAGGCAATATTTGTGGATACAGTTAACGAGTTAGTATGTCATTGGGGATGCCATCTTGACTTGGAATTTTCAACCGGGAATCCGGGGCGTCATTGCCTTGCGTCCTGCCCCTCTTGTTGAAACCAAACTCTGTGCTTGCGGCCTTACCGTTGGCAGGTGCCGCAGTAAAACGTGCTTCGCCCTGCCTGCTGAATTCGCCGAACCAAAGCACTGCACCTAGGACAAGGTAAATCCTCTCGCTGGAAAACGGCCAAATCCAACAGAAAGTCACCCGGCTTCCCGAGAGCGTTTACATAATCATTGAACGAAGTGCCACCTTGGGCCAGACTATCTCGTAGCACCGCTTGCGCTGATGACAAAAGCAACGCAACCTTGGACTTCGGGGTATTGCAGGCCAAACGGCGAGGAGATAATTCAGCTCGCCACAGCGCTTCACAGGCGTAAATATTGCCAAGCCCCGCCACTTTCGTTTGATCAAGCAAGAACGCCTTGAGGGGGGCTTTGCTCGAAGCAAGGAGCGCCCCAAAATCAGCCGCAGTCAAGGCAGGGTCGAGGGCGTCTGGGCCATAGTGGCGTGCGTCCTGGGGCGGATTGTCTGGGGCGTGCAAGGACAGCCAACCGAATCGTCGCGGGTCCACAAAATGCAACTCGCCGCCATCTTCTAGGCCAACGACCCAATGGGTGTGGGGTTCGCGTGAGGCGCCCGCCTTGGCAAACAAGAATTTGCCTGTCATGCCAAGATGCGCCACGAGGGTTCTGCCGTCCTCAAAGTCCCAGAACAAGACCTTGGCGTGCCTGCGAATTCCAACCACACGGGCTCCCGTCAATGCATCAAGCGGCAAGGGGGATGGCTTGCGTAGAGCGACCGCACTGGAGCGCTCACTGGATAGGATGCCTTGCCCCTTCAGCCGAGCCTGCAAGCCTTGGCGAATGGTTTCCACTTCTGGCAATTCTGGCATGAATTACAGAGCTGGCTTGTTTTGCTCAAGGGTGCGCTCTACCATGACTGCGGTGGGCAGAATTTCTGGGCAAACATCCACCAGCCAAGAGCGAACGGGCCAGTTGTGCGATGTGCTGGGAACTTGTCGTTGGCCATTGTCGTAGCCGTGATCCCAACTGCCCCAGCCACTTTGCCTGCAATGGCTGTCTGCCACGAACCAGGCTTCCATGTCGGGGTCCATGGTTTGGAACCACGCACCCGTGGCAAAGCCAGTGATGTGGTTCACTTCGGCGAGGTATTGGTCGTCGCCATTCAGTCGGCCCCAGTAGGTGCCGTGGCCTTCTGCCATGAATCGCATCTCGGCCATCTCAGCGGGAAGGGTGTAGATGCCTGCGGCATTCCAACCGGCTAGGGTAGTGTTAGCCGATCGAAAGAGTGCATCACGTAATTCGTGAACCGTGATCCGGCCATCGGCGGTGGCGCACTCGGGGTTCTCGGCGCCGCACGGCAAGTCGCCAACGCTGATTGTGCCATTTTCTTGGGTTCGACTCGCGCCAGCCATGTTCTTGCGCAATTGGTAGAGGGCCTCAGCGTACAATCCTGCAGTGACGGGTGTTGCGTTGCTGGTGCCTCCGAAAAATCCTTGCGCCGTGACCGTGCCATCGCCATCGTAGGCAGAGGGGTATCCGCTGCCAATGCTGGAAATGTCGGATGGCTTTCCGTGGCCGCCGTAACTGCTTCCGTCGCTGGGTGCAACGGCGCCCACGGTGATGATCCAATCGGGTCCTTCTTGGCTGCTAAACAAGGTTGGATTGGGCACAATGAAGTTGCCATCAATGCCGTTTCCGGCGCTAAAGAAAATGGATTGGCCCCGGTTCACGGCCTCCAGTTGAAGCTCTGTGTCGCTGCCGGCATAAACGCGGTCTCGGGTGGCGGTTGAGAAGCCAAAGGAGTTGGTTTGAACGTCAATCCAGTCCTGTTTGGCGACCCATTCATTGGCTTCCTCCCGGAGGCCATTGACGAAGACAAACAGGCAATGGGGGCAGGTGCCGTAGAGGTTTCCAACGCTGACGGAGCTGGTGCCAACGCCGTGGCTGGATGCACTGTAGCCATCGGTTCCACCATCGAGATTCACGTAGCCAATCACCTTGGTATTGGGAATCCAAGACAAATGAGTCTCGGCGTTACTGGCACCTTGTGTGGCTGAAACGTTACTCCAGGTGGCGTGGTCCTTTTCGTACAACTGGTTGGCCGCATCCGTGGGGCGCTCGGGCAAGCTCAGGTTCATCTGAGTGTAACTTGCAAATGCCTCGCGGCCAGGGTGTCCAGGAAGCCACAAGGCGGGGTCTTGGTCCAGTGGCAAGTCATCTGCCGGGTCCGCGTTCAAGTGCTGCGGCATTTGACTTGCCAGGAAATCATAGTGGTATGGATTGAACCCGGAATCAATCACTGCAACGACAACCGCGTCGCCTACTGCGGAATTGTGGATGCCAGAATCAAGTTTCGTTTGGTCTCCAGATTCTGCGTCATCGAGGCAACCGCCAAGGGTTGCAAAGGCGAGGACGGTCAACACCAAGAGTGCGCGCATAATTTGGCAGGGTGGGCGTGGCAACTTCAGGGTTGTGGTGATGTGGGAACCGAGAGGCTGGCTCGGCGGACTATGGCTGCGGCGACCAAGCCAATGAGGGCGAGTCCAAGGGGGCTTGGAGACTCTTCATCAGGGCCAGGGATTGGCGCGGGTTCCTCGATGAGAGCAACTTCCCGCGTGCGTCCGCTTGGACCCATCGCTTCAAACGCCAACTCATGGGGGCCCGGTGACAGTTGCGTCAAGGTGAAGGCCCATTGGGTTCCGTCAAAGACGGCGGTCACGGGTTGCTTATCCAGGAACGCAGTCACACTCTTGACCACGGGGGCGCCGGTTTCGTCGGTGACGTTGGCCAAAACGCGCCAGGTGCCGGTGTCGAAGCGGGTCGCAGTGATGTTGATGTAGCGGTCTCCATCGGGCGCCTTGCCGGTTTTGAAGACGCCGCTTGCGGTGGCCTTGTTTCCCGCGAGATCGGTGTGAGTAACGGTGTACGAGTGATTGGTGTCTGGTTCCAATCCGATGAGTCGAAACGTGTGCTCGTAGGCTTGTTGCAGCGTCCGTTTTTCGTAATCGTCTCCGATGCGCAACACGGCGGTTCCTGGTTCACTGGCGCTGGCAAGCAGGGTAGGAATGCGTTCGTGGGGGGCCCAGGGGTCAATATTGGCTTGACTGACTTGGAGGGTCGCCGGGGTGCGATCGTCCTCGAAGGTAATGCGGCCGCTGAGGCCGGCGGGCAAGCGAATCCACACCTCGGTTTCGGTGGCGTTGAAGCTGAATGATCCTCTTTTGTCGCCGAGGATGGTGTCTAGGGGGGCTTCTACGGCAAATGTGTTGGCCAATCGTAGAATGGGTCGGGGAATGCCGGGTTCCAGGCCGTGAATGTCCAGCCGGATCAGGAGGTCCTCGGCGCCTTCTCCAATGGTGCCGACGGTGTCCAAGGCCAGTTTTCCATCGGCCCATTCAGCCAATCGAAACGGTGCTGCTCGGACTCGGAGCCAGTCTGAGGCGGCGTCTCCTTCGGGGCCCAAGGCGATGTGTGCCCAAGCGCCGGCGCGCGGGGCGTGATCGTGAATGTTTGACTCCGTGGCCATCATGACCGCGAGGCCGACGGTGGAGACAAAGGAGGCCATGAGGCGTTTTCCCTCGGCTGCTAAGGTGCCTTCTTGGTCAAGGTGGACGCGGGCATTGCCGCTGGTGGCGCCTTGCTTGTCGGGGTCCACGGTCCAGGCTTCGGTTCCGGTAAGATTGACGGTGCCGCTTTGGCCGCGCACGGTGAGCCAGCCAAACGGATTGTCGTGGATGCTTAGGGCGCCGCGATCGTCACCGTCTGTTAGCACTGCCAGGGGGCCATCAAGGGCCCAGGTGCCGGCAATCCACTCGATGCTCTCTAGCATCTGGCTGCCGTCCACGCGGATGTCTGAGAGTCCGAATTGGGTTGTGGTGGCTTGGGTGTGGAATCCAACAAGTCGATGGTTGGTGAGGCTGAATCCCCATCCATCATCGGGGGACGCCCCGTTTCCAATTGACTGCACGCTGTCTGCCCAAGGGTTGCTGGGCTGAGCGTGACTGATTGGTGCAACAACCGTCATGAGGAGGCTAACAAGAATCAGAAGGTGGACGGGTCGGCGCATAGCGTCAGCTCGGACAGGAAAATTTGGAGGGAGAATGAGGGGGAAAAAGGGTACGAACGGCCGATTTAGACGGTTTCAGTTTCGCAGTTGCCGTTGGCAGCGTGGCCAGCGGCGCTGTCCCAGCCGAAACCGGACTTGGACATGTTCGTGACGCAAGACGTGTAGGTGCCTGCACCAATCCTGTCCCACTGGAAGGTCACGGAACCATCGCCGCCGGTGCTGGCGGTGCCGCCGGCGCTAGAGCCGCCAGCCTTCTGGACGTCCACGGTGACGGCGACGCCGGACTCGGCGGCCTCGGTGTCGTCGAAGCTCCAGATTTGGATGAACACGTTGCCCTTCTTGGAGGAGCCTTGGCGCCAGTGGTCGATGTCGTGGGTGTGCACTTCATCGGTCGGGGGCGGGGGCACACAAGCGGCGCCGCCGTTCAGGGCTGCACAGGCGTTGACGCCACCGCTACCTTGTTGGTTGTTGCTGTGGCCAAGGTCGTCGGCTGTGTTCTTGAGTTGGTTGCGCACTTGGCTGTTGCTCATGGAGGGGCTGTCAGCGAGCACGAGGGCAGCGACGCCAGCCACGTGAGGGGTGGCCATGCTGGTGCCGGTGAGGCTGCTGTAGCCGCCACGGTATGTGCTCAGGACGCTGACACCGGGGCCGACGATTTCCACTTCGGGGCCCGTGTTGCTGTAGGTGTACATGGCACCGGAGCTGTCAATGGCTCCAACACCCATGGCGTTGGCGGCGCTGGCGGGGAAACCCACTGCAGCGGCGTCGTTGCCGGTGGCGACGGTGACGAGTGCGCCCTTGGTGTTGTAGGCGTAGTCGATGGCGTCCACGGTGGCTTGGTCGTAGCAGCCGGCGGCGCAGCCGAGGCTCATGGTGATGATGTCAGCACCTTGGTCGGCGGCGTAGGTGATGCCGTTGGCGATGGCAGCAAAGCTACCGGAGCAGCCGTAGAGCGGGTTGATGTAGTCAAGCACGAGAACGGGCAAGATGGTGGTCTGGGCGGTGCCAGCGACACCGACGCCGTTGTTAGTGAGGGCGCCAACGGTACCAGCCACGTGGGTGCCGTGGCCGCAGTTGTTGCTGTCGGTGGGGTCGTTGTCGTTGTTGACGAAGTCGTAGCCTTGGAGGTAGTTGCCAATGTCTTCGTGGGTCTTTTCGAGACCGGTGTCGAGAACAGCGACGGTCACACCGGTGGATCCGGTGGTGATGTCCCAGGCGAGGTAGGCGTTGATGCCGGGGCTTGCGCTCCAGCCCCATTGGCTACCGATTTGGGGGTCGTTCGGGGTGAACTGGGTGGTCATGGCGGCGACGCTGTCTTCGGTGATGTAGCGCACGCGTGGGTCGGTTTGGGCGCCGGCGAGGAACAGGGCTACGTCGTCGGTGGTGACACTGACGAAGTCGATGGCCTTGTTGACGGAGGTAATGACGGCTCCGTGGAATTCGTCGCCCACGACGTAGGTGGGGTCCTCGGTGAGGCCGACCACATACATGGCGGTGCCATCATGCAGGAGCATGTCGGCGGGCGTGCCCGTTTGGACGGGGAGGGTGTCGTCGGTGGCCGAGCTGGGCGCAATGGCGACGGTGGCCAGCAGGAGGATGCCGGCGATTAGGGTGGTTTTGATTCTCATAGAATGTCCTCATTGGTTGCCGTCAAAGACGGTCGAATCGGGACTAAGCTAAGTATATTAATCTATATGGTAGGTCTAATAGTGGCCTATGTACAATAAAGGACAATAATAGTAATAATGACATAAGAAAGCATTGGATGCAGATGGTTCACTCAGAAAGTAATATGTTTGCGCCACACGGTGTGGCCAAGTTCTAACGCCCGAACTAACGCAATTGCCGCAGCACCGGCCCAAGCCTCAAAGCCGACCCCTGGCTCGGCCCCGCCATGGAGGGGTCCACCGCCGCGCCGCCAGCACCCACTGGCGAACCCGCACCCAGTTCCGAAGAGCCGGAGCGCCGAGGCCCCGCCATGAGCCCCGCCCAGAAAGCCTACTTCGACGGGCTCTACGCGGAGGCAATGCGCGCCTACGCCCTGGCCAAACAAGCCCGGCGAAAAGGCCGCGACCCCAGTCTCGAAGTGGAAATTCCTCCCGCCGAAGACTTAGCCGCTCGCGTAGAAGCCCAAGTGGGGCCAGAGGGTGTTGCCGAGCGCATTCGACAAGCCACCAAGGAAATCGGCAACCGCGAACTGGTGAGCCTCCGCGTCGCCTCCGAAGTGGCCAGTGACCTCGAAGCCAAGGGCGAAAAGCGCGAAAAGTGCCTAGACAACGCCGTCCGCACCGGGCTCTCCATTCTCACGGAAGGTGTCCTGGTCGCCCCTCTAGAGGGTATTGCTGAAGTGAAAATCGGCACCAACATGGACGGCACCGAGTACGTGGATCTGTTCTTTGCAGGCCCAATCCGCGCCGCCGGCGGCACCGGTCAGGCCATGAGCGTCCTGATTGCCGACGTGGTACGCCGAGAACTCGGCATTGGTCGCTTCGTACCCACCGACGCCGAAGTAGAGCGATACAAGGAAGAAATTCCCGCCTACAAGCAAGCCGCAAACCTGCAATACACCCCAACGGCACCAGAAATTGAACTGATTGCCAAAAACTGCCCCGTCTGCATCAACGGCGAAGGCACTGAGCAAGAAGAGGTCACTGGCAACCGCGACTTGCCCCGTGTGGAAGGCAACCGATTGCGCGGCGGCGCCTGTCTCGTCATGGCTGAGGGCCTGGTTCTGAAGGCTCCCAAACTCATGAAACACGTGGAAAAACTGGGACTTGAATCCTGGGATTTTCTTGGCGAATTCATGAAGAAAGGCAAGAAAGACGACGACGGCGCCGAAGAAGACCCCAACGCGCTACCGGTCATTGCACCCAATCCCAAATTCGTTCGAGACATCATCGCAGGGCGCCCCGTCTTTAGCCACCCGATGCGCGAAGGCGGCTTCAGGCTCCGCTACGGTCGCGCCCGAACCGGTGGCCTCGCAAGCAACGCATTCCACCCGGCGACCATGAGTCTAGTGGACGACTTCCTGGCCGTCGGCACCCAACTGAAGGTGGAACGCCCCGGAAAGGGCACCCTCGCGACTCCCTGCGACACCATCGAAGGTCCCACGGTCCTCCTCAAAACAGGCGGCGTTCGCCGTCTCCACTCCATCAAGGAAGTCAAAGAAATTCGACCCGCCATCGCCGAAATTCTCGACCTCGGTGAAATCCTGATTCCCTTTGGCGAATTTGCTGAAAACAACGCCAATCTGCCCCACGCATCCTACTGCTGGGAATGGTGGCTACAGGAACACCAAGCTGCAACCGGAACCACCGAAGACGTACACCCGTCCGGCAGCATCACGGGACACGAGATGGTGGAACTTGCCGAAACCACCGGCGTCCCCCTGCACCCGGATGGGACCCTCCTGTGGCACGACATCAAAGGCGAACACATCCGCGAGCTTAGCGACTGGGTCCGCGACCATGGGGTCTGGGACACCGACCACCTGGTCCTGCACGATACCAAAGACAGCTTGGCCATTGCGCACCTGCAAACCGTCCTCTGCCGC
>JBFJXT010000057.1:0-10041 GCA_041623015.1 Thermoplasmatota archaeon
ATGACTTTGCACGAGTCGCCCTTGTACGCGGATTCCCCTCGGTACGCGACGCACTTGGTTGGCTTCTTCATGTCTTCTTGGGGGAAGAGGGTGGCATCGAAGGCGCCTGAATGGTATCGACCTGAACTGTGCGCGAGTAATTCATGGCCGGTTTCTGCATCAGGTGGACGCGTGCTGATGGCTATGTCTGTGCAACCTGGAAGAAGCAAGAGAAGGGCCAGTGCCAATACAATGCGCATGACTTGGCATGGATTCGGCTCCATGTTAACCAGTCGCACAATGGATCTTTTACGGAGGCCAGGAAATTCCTTGCAAAAATGGCAGCCCCGCGAGAAAGTGGGAGCGTCAGAACCAGAAATCTTCGGCGTCGCCGCGTCGCTACCTTGAACCCCGATGCCTCTGTGCGGCATTCGTGGCCTCTGCGCTGGTGTGTCCTTCATTCACGGCTTCCTTCATGGAGGAGCTTGCCAAGGCGTTGCTGCCGGAGCACGACCGATTCCAAGTCTCCTATCCCGGCCTTGAGGGTGCGCCGGGCATGTTCCAATTTTCTGGCTGCGAATCCGCCATCCAAAGCGCCGCCCAGAAGCTCCCTGACGGCCCTCGCATAGGTCTTGGTTACAGCTTTGGCGCTAATCTCCTCGCTCGTCAAGTCGCATTGGGAAATGTGCACGTTGATGCACTGATTCTATTGTCGCCCGTGGCCAGTTGGGCCCGGCGTGCTGAGGAAGCGCACAAACAGTTCCGGCCCCACTGGGTGACCTTTGGCCGGAAGTACCGCTTCGAGCCGAATGCCGTACTCAAGGAGATGCGCGAGTTGCCAGAAGATCAGGAAGCCATCGCGCTTGCCCCCCAGGTGACTTGCCCCGTATTGGTGCTGCACGGGCTGCGCGACGTGGACATTCCGTGGCAACACGGCGCCGATCTTGCTGAAGAATTCCCCAATGGCCGATTCGCGTCGGTGCCCACGGATCACCATTGGCGCGGCGCCCAGCGTCAAGCAGCCGGACACATTGGGTTCTTCTTGGCTGGACTCGACGCTTAGGTCAGAACGACGCTGTCTACGAGTGCCTTTTCGTCAATGACGCCGCCGCGGTAAGCCGCCACCTTGTCTGGGTGGGCTTCCTTCTCCACCGCGTTGACCACAATGGACACCTCAAGCGGCTGACGTTCCTTGGGGCCAGCGTAGGCGCTGCGGATCAAGGAGTGGATGTTGCCGCTCTTTTTGCCGCAGGGGCCACAGATGTGGATTCCGCGCTTGGGGCCAAATCCAAGGCGCACTTGTCCGCGGTCTTCGTGGCCGCAGGTCCAGCCCTCATCGAAGGACGCAAAGGAAAGGCCCGCGCGCGTGGCGAGAGCTTCAATCCACGACTCTGGAGGAATGGCTTCGGCGCCTGTGCAAACGATGCCGGGTTCGGCAAAGAAGTGCAATTTTTGCTCCTTGGCGATGGGTCGGTATGCCATCAGGAGCGTGCGTGCGTCATCGTGGTTTTGCACGCCCAGCATGTATGAGCGGGGCACGTGGCCGCGTTGGATGAAGAATCGGCGGGTGCCTCCCACTTTGTGATCGATGAGGCGGGGGAAACTTTCCTGGTCGGCCAACTCGATGCTCGAAAGCACGGCGCCCACGACGCCCTTGTCGCGCTTGAGGAAGAACCCGACTTTGCCTGCATGCAATTTGTCGATGCCTGCGTGGATTTTGCTAATGACCTTGGGTTCGCCGTGGGGGCATTCGGGGAGGACTCGGTATGGGTCGCTGCGGAGTGCTTTCAGGCGGTCGCCAAGGGCGCGTTGTGCGGTGCCTGCGGCGGTGCGAATGGAGGTCTTTTGCTTCTTCTTGGGCTTGCGGGCCATCAGTGGGTCTCCGGGGAGGGACGGGGCAGGCGGGCCTTGACGTATAAGGGTCCGGCTATCACATAGACGGTGAGGAATGCCAGCATCACCAGCGCCGTGATGGGTTGCCAAGTTTGTCCGTGGCCAACGAGCACTGCGATGATGAGCAAAACAGCAGTCACGCCGAGCAAGCCTCGAAGTTTGGGCAAGGGCAGTCGGGTGAGCATGAGGGCTGCGGCAGCGAGTGCCACGGTGGCGGTAATGGCCAGGGGGGCGTCGAGGAGGATGGCGGTGACGAGCATCAAGCCGCCCCCGGGGCTACTGAGGCCCCAGAAATGGTGAACGGGCTCGGCGCCGCTCGGCGTGCGAAGTGCTTCGAATCGGGCAAGGCGCAAGAGCACGGACGCCAGGAACAAGCCAGCGGCCACGGCGAGAATGGGGTGCAACGGGGCGGACATGAGCAAAATCACGGCAGGCGCCACCCCGAAGGTCACGGCATCGGCGAGAGTGTCGAGGGTTGCGCCGAGGGGTCCACCGCCAAGGCCGATGCGGGCAAGGGCACCGTCGATGCCATCCACAATGATGCCGGCCATCACCAGTTCGGCCGCAAAGAGTGGGTATCCTTTGGCAGCAAACACAATAGCACCGAGGCCCAGCAAGCCGTTGAGCAAGGTGGCAAGGTCTGCCACGCGCATGTCTCGCCAGAGGGCCTCAGGTCGGTTCACTTCAGTTCACCAACAGTTGTGCTGCCTGCAAACACTCGCTGGCCCATGGTGACGGTCCACGTTATGGAGCCCTGGGGGACGAGGAGGTCGCAGCGGCTTCCGAGTCGAATCAAGCCAAGCTTCTCGCCTTTTTTGACGTGGTCTCCGCCTTGGCTGTAGGGCACGATGCGGCGAGCCACGGCGCCAGCAATTTGATGGATTTTGATGTCGCCGATGTCGGTCTTCATCCATGTGGTGACGCGCTCGTTGCGGTCGCTGTCCTTGTTGAAGGCCGGTACATGGCCGCCGGGGCGGTGAACGACGCTGCGCACACTTCCATCAAGGGGGAATCGGTTCACGTGGACGTCGCTGGGGCGCATGAAAATACTCAGGCGATCCACGGTACCAAGGTCGGGGTCTTCGATGGTGTCGATGCGCACCACTTTGCCGTCGGCGGGGCAAGCAACGTCCTCGGCGATGCGTCGGTCTGGGTCCCTGAAAAAGTACCAGAAGCCGAGTGCCAAACTGAACGGCACCATGCTCAGAGGCAGGAGAATCGGGGCGTAACTGGACATTCCAGCCATGAGGATGGCAAGCCCGAGGGGGATGACGAGCCAGTTGGCACCACCCGCAGCAATCTTCAGCACAGGGCCGCCACTTCGGGGGGTCTTCTAAGGGTGCTGGACTAGCTTTCGCCTGGGAACTTGGTCACTTCGGGCCGGCGGCGTCCAACTTTGAGCGCCTGCTCTATGGGTCCGTCGCGGTCTGGTAAGTCGAGCACTGACACGAGGCTGTGGAAGAACTCGGGGAACCACTTGAACACGGCAAAGGCGATGCCGACCATGGCGAGGAGGCTTCCTCCTTTTCCGATGGCGTTGTGCATCATCCAGAAACTGGAGTGGCCTTGGCCGTAGAACCAAATGATGCCGGTGTTGCGAACGAGGTTGAGTACGTAAATCACGGCGCCCACGATGAGGCTGGCCTTGAGTTTGCGTTGGAAGTTGGCCTTGGTGCCAACGAACAAGCCAACAAACAGCATGATGCTCTGGATGGCGGTGCAGGCTAGAATGATGCTGACGGGCACCACGCTCTCGACGCCTACTTCAGGAGTCCATGTCCAGAGGTCTCCGAGGAAGCCTGTGTTGTGGACGACACTGGATTGTTCCAGGTGGCCATTTTCTGCGCAGTATTTGCCCACGGCGTCGCCGCGTCGCCATTCGCAGTATTTGTCTGGATAGAAGAACGTCACAGGACCCTGGCTGTCCGTCTTGTCCACGACGAATTGCAGGTTTTTCTTGTCGCCTTGGCCAAACAAGTCCAGCATCCATCGGGTGTGGTTTCCGACCACGTGGATCAGCCAGACACGAAGGTAGGTGATCTTGTCAATCAGGAAGTAGGTGCCTGCCGCGATGAAGGCGGTGACGTTGAGAAAGTGCAGGGCATGGGTGTCGCTCTTGCGCGCCAGATCCAGCCAGGAGTGGTACGCGAGGTAGACGAAGAAGTAGACGCCGACGAGGGCGAAGGTGAAGTTGACGTAATCGCTGTCTTCCTTGACAAACAGGTCCGTGGCGGTGAGGCCCCAGAAGGCGCCAAAGAGAACCCAACCCACGAGGGTGAGGCGCTTGGACCATTGGTGTTTGACGAAGCCGAAGCCTAGAAGCGCGAGGCCGGCAAACAAGGGGACGAGGGTCCAGGATTCCCAGGTGATGCTTGGGCCATTGGCGCCGGGGCCACCAAACCAGCCCGCAGAGTGGGGGCTAAATCGGTCGGCCAGGAGCAGACTCGACACCGCGATGATGGTCGCGAGGCCGCCCCAGAATGCCAGAACTTGCTTCGGGGTGTAGTTGCCCTCAGCGTTGCTGGTTTCTTCGTGGGCAAAGGGGTGGGGGCGTGGTTTTCGGTCGGGCTTGGGCTTGCCGAGCACAAGCTCATTGAGTCGCTTGCCAAGCGAGGGTTTTGAGGGTGCCGCGTCGGCGCCTTGCCCATCCACGAAAGATTCCAGTCCGCCGGATATGAATACGGTTGTGGTCAGGGTCGTAGATTGATTTCTGGCTCATCGGGATGGATAACCGTTTCCGCCAAGGGGGGCTGCGGGGGTTTGTGGAGCCTCCTCAGCGCATCGTTTCCTTGGTCCCCAGTCATACCGAGAGCTTGCATGATTTGGGCCTCGCAGATCATGTGGTTGGGCGAACCAGGTTCTGCATTTTTCCATCGCCTTGGGTAGAGTCCGTGCCGATTGTGGGCGGCACCAAGGATGCCAAATTGGAGAAGATTCTCGCGCTGGAGCCGGATTTGGTCGTGGTGGACAAGGACGAAAATCCTCTTGCCCTCGTGGAGGCGCTGCAAGCGGAGGGCGTGGAGGTGTTGCATTCAGCCATTGACACGGTGGAGGATGCGGCTCAATTCTTGGAAGTGCTCGGCCGTCGCTGCGGGAAGATCGCCGAGGGCATGCGCGCAGCGATGGAAATCCGTGACACCCTCAAAGACGTCCGGCCCACCCGCACCCAATTGGCGGTTCCGGTGTTTTGCCCTATCTGGTACGACCCTTGGATGACGTTTGATTGCACTGCGTACCCGCACGCCATGTTGGCTGCGGTGGGATTGGCCAATGTGTTTGGCAACCATCAAGGGACCAAATATTTCCAAGTGGAGCCTGCCAACGTTGCAGGAAGCGGCGCCACCTGGACCTTGTTGCCCACGGAGCCGTATCCATTTGCCAAAAAAGTGGACGCCATCGACACCTCCGACCTGGGCGTTGCGGGGGCAACGGATCGGCGATTGGTCATTGATGGCGAAGCGCTCACCTGGTTTGGCACTCGAACACCGAAGGGTCTTCGCGAATTGGCGCGGGTTGCCAAGCACTTGCGAGACGAAGATCTAGCCGGTGCTGGCATGCTGCACGGCTAGCACGGACGCGCCGCCGGGCCGAACCGCCTTAAGGTCCAATTGTACCCACGTACACGGGTCAAAACTGACTGGATCTCCTCGATAACCGTGGGCGCCGGCGAGGGTGCGCACCAATTGGTCAAAGCCCGGGTTGTGGGCCACCACCAAGACCTTGCCCGCGGCTGGCAGGCCCTGAATCACCTGCATCAAATCGGTAAGACTGGCCTCGTACAATCGATGATCTACAGTTGGCGATGGGCCGCGCCCGTCCAAGGCGAGGGCTGCGGTTTCTTGAGTCCGAGTGGCTGGGCTCACCACAACCAAATCCGGTTGGAAGGCCTGGGATTGCAGCCATTGGCCAAGCGATGAGGCTTGTTTTCTGCCCTTGCTGTCCAAGGGGCGCTCCAGGTCGGGAACCGCCGTGGTCCAAGGGGCATGGGCGTGCCGAAGCAACCACAACTCCATGAAGAAAAAGGAGGAGGGCGAGGCACTTACTGTTGTCGCCTGAGCACCAACAAGGCACCAAGCAACGCCAGCACCAACAGGGCCGCACCGGCACCGGGGGCTCCGTTGTCGCTGGAAGCTTGCTCGGCAGCGCGCTTCTTGGCATCGTAGGGGCCAAGGCCACCGCCGAGGTCTTCGACAGAATCACCTTCGCCGTCGCTCGGGCTCGAAGCGGCGCGAACATCATCACTACCGCTAGAGGCGGGGCGAGCAACATCCACGGATGGGGCAGACTCTTCTGATGCCATCACGGGGCCTATCACGTCCAATTCGTATGAGTAGCAGCAGTAGCCGTAGGTTTCTTGGCCTGGTTTGAGCAGGATGTCTAGGTCCAGCTCGCCCTTGGCGGGGACGAACAAGTTGCCTTGCCAGGGAAGGTAGCCTTCGGCCCAGACACTGACGCGGTGGTAGCCGCTGCGCACCTTGACGCTGTAGCTGCCGTCCTTGTCGGTTTCTGCATTGCCCCAGGCGTAGGTTTCCTCGTTGTTGAAGTGCACTTGGACACCGGGGATCGCCTTCTGGGTCTCTTGGTCCACCACGTAGCCACTGACGCGGGCATCGGGGGCGGGCCGGGCAACCAACTGGACCACGAGGGTCGTGGTTTGGTCAGCCTGGAGATTCAGGGTGCGGGTGTAGCCGAGGTATTCGGGTCCGCAGGTGCGGCGCATGCTGCCGTCGCTGCTGCTGGTTTCCGTGCAACTTCTCCAGTGGTCGTGCCAAGCTTCGAGGATGATGTAGCCGGGGGTGACGTTGCCGGTGAACCTGCCGTCAGGGAAGACGGTGATTTCACAGTGGTGCCCGTATCGATCGGGGTAAATCAGGCTCTCTTCGCCTTCGTAGGAGATGCTGCTCGATTCGCGGTCTTTCTCGCTGGAGTCCATGCTGCATTCGCGAATGCCGTACTCAGGGCTCCAGAAGTTGATGCTCACAAACGGCAGGGGTTTGCCGTCGGAGCCGATAATGCGACCTTCGACCTTGGCGGTCTTCTCGGGGAACTTCAGAAGTTCGACGTCATGGGTAATCGATTCACCTTCGGCGACGGCGAGGTTGGCGTGGCGGTTGGCGTGGCCTTCCTTGCGTACGTTGAAGTTCACTTCACCGGGCCAGACGTTGATGGTGTAACGGCCTTCGCGGTCTGTGGTGGTGGAGTTTTGTCCACTGTTGTAGGGGTAGTAGGGTTCGGGGTGGGGGCTGGAGGAGACGCCGGTTTCTGGGTCGGACTCCTCTTCGTAGGCCACTTCGTAATCGTAGTCGTAGCCGTATCCGCCGTATTGGTACACATCAATGAAGGCTCCCGGCACGGGGGCTCCGTCTTGGTCCTTGATGGTTCCAGAGATGGTTCCCGATTGGGGCGGGACTTGCTTGACGGTGAAGCTAAGGTCCGTGCCATCCACGAGCACCCAGTGGTTTTGGTACGCGTAACCGGGGGCGCGGACATCTAAGGAGTGGTAGCCGGCGGTGGTTTCAAAGGAGCCCTTTCCGCCACTGATCTTGGCGCTGGAGCCTCCCTTGTCGCCCCAATAGTTCAGCTCACCATCCACTGATTGACCATCCGTATTCATCAGCGACACGGCGGTGGTGACGGTCAAGGGGGTTAGGGGAATGTTGTTGCTGCTGCGGTTGTCAGCACGTACAACAATGGTGTGGCTTCCGGGTTCAAATCCGGTGCGGGTCACTGTGGCTTCATAGGTGCCGGCGGGGATTTCTTTGAACGCATACCAACCGCTGTCGTCGCTCACGGTTTCAAAGCTAGACGGAACCAAGCCGTCGGTGCGTTCCAGAACGACCGTGGCGTTGGGCAATCCATGCCAGCATCCTTCAAATGTGGAAGCGCAAATCATACCTTCAGCGGCGCCAGTTTCCTCCAGTTGAGCTTGCGTAGAGTCCACCAACACGGGGGTCGATGCGAACACGAACAAGAGGACAAGCATCCAGGGGCCTTTTCGGGTCATATGGTTGCATGGTCGGTTCAAGGAAATAAAAGCCACACGGTTGTTTGGTCAAAGCCTAACGACCAAAGTCTGCCCAAAATCAAGCAACAGGAAGGGGAGCCCAACCCTAGGGGGCCCCGTCGGATGGCATTGACGACGGGGCCCGGGGTTGGTGGTCGGTATACCAAGCAAATGCTCGGTTGGGTTGGGTTCCAACACTTCCTTTGATTTGCCGCCCATAAGCATTGTCTGTAACCCGGGCGGCTTTATGACTGGCCGCCGGCCTCGCGGGCTTGTGCAGGGTGGAATTGATGAAGCAGGCCGGGGCCCAGTCCTAGGTCCGCTCGTGGTGGCTGGTGTTGCCGCGGACCCCGAGACCTTGCACGAACTGGGCTGCAAGGACTCCAAAAAACTCAGCCCCGCCAAGCGTGAACGTATCGCACGGCTCCTGGAAGCGGACCCGAACGTGCATGTGGTGGTGCGAGTCATCGAGGCCCACGTGCTTGATGCTGAGCGCGCCACTGAGACCCTGAATCACATTGAACTGGTTCGATTTCGCGAAATTGCCGCAGAACTGGGCGCCGCCGGCGTTCAGCGGGTCACCGTCGATGCGGCCGACGTGAATGCCGAGCGATTTGGCCGACGCATCAGTGAAGGATTGGACGGCGTTGAGATACACAGCCAACACCGCGCCGACGCAGAGCACGTGGAAGTGGCCGCCGCCAGCATCGTGGCAAAAGTGACCCGGGATCAACACCTTGCAGACTTGGCACGCCGCCTGGAGCGGGTGCTGCCGATGGAAATGGGCTCAGGCTACCCAAGCGACCCCAAAACCAAGGCGTTTCTTGCAGCGTGGGTGGAAGCCCATGGGGACGTTCCAGAAGGCGCCCGGCGCAGTTGGGAAACGGTGCGCCGCTTGCTTGGCCCCCGCCAAACCACCCTGTAGCCTCCGCACCGGCTGCCACAAAGCCCAAGCGTGGGCGTTGGTCTGGAGCGTTCGATGCGCACCCAGGCCCTCCTGGCTTCACTCTTTTTGCTCACCACCCTAGGCGGTTGTCTAAGCAATGCCCCCGACGACGGCGGCGCCAACCTGGTTGCCCCAGGGGCCGGCCAAGTTGGTGGCGTTGTCTTCGATGCCGTTGACGCTGCTGGCTACCCCGTCCCCGTGCCGCTGTGCCATTACCTGGTAGAGCACCCCGCCAAGGCGACCGTCTACCAGCAAGCCGAGGAGCTTCGGTGCGACTTCGAAATGACGCCCGATGAAGGACGCTCCGGCAACGAAGTGACCATCGCCGTGAACCCCACGGACCCCCGAAACATCGTCGGTGGCGCCAAGGACTACTTTCCCACGGACGCCGGAGAATGTGTCTGGGATGGCGTCTACGTCACCCACGACGGCGGCCGCACCACCTTTGCCGACCGCAGCTTTGACGGCAGCCCCTGGCGCCTCCTTGCTGACCGCAACTCCTTCGAAGCCAACTACGCCAGTCAATTCTGGTGCACCACCGACCCAGTGGCCTACTTCGACGTGAACGGCGAACTGTACTACCTCCTGATGGCGTACCAAGCGGACCGCGTCACGGGCAGCAAAACCTGCGAAGAAGAATGCCCCAATGGTGCCCTCAATGACTGGGCCTTCAATCGCGCAACCCAAATCGTGGCCGTGAGCGACGACGGCGGCGACAGCTTCCACACTTTCACGCCCGTTCTCGAAGGCACATTCCCCATCAACTTCCATGACAAAGGATGGATTGCTGCCAGCCACGACGGCACCATCCACGTCATGTGGCTTGCCTTCTTCGTGCCCGGCAACCAATACTGCCGCAGCACCGACGGCGGCGGCACTTTCCTCTGCACTGAAATCGTTGCCCTACAATTTGTAGAAGCCGGCCAAGGCAGCTTCTTGGACGTTGGAACCGAAGGCGAAGTGTATGCCTCCTGGTACAACGGCGGCATCAAGCTCAAGCGCAGCCTTGACTATGGAGAAACCTGGGGCGAAGTGATCGAAGGCCCCGACACCAACCCACAGAGTATGGAGGGTTTGTCTCCCCGCGACCGCCGCACCGGCTACCCAGCCATGGCGACCGACCGCAACGCCGATTCGCCCTTCGCCGATTCCATGTACTTCGTCTGGAACGATGCTTGCGGCGACAAGAATTGGAGTGCCCGAACCGAGTGCGCCGATC
>JBFJXT010000058.1:0-10024 GCA_041623015.1 Thermoplasmatota archaeon
CACAAGGGGCCGAGATTCTTCCCAATATGAATCCAACGCTGGGCCCTTACGCCGGAAATGCCACGGTTCACGTGCCCGCCGGCGCCACCCGAGTCGCTCTGCGCATGAGCGAAACCGGTGACTTTGGCAACCCAACGGTAACTTGGAGCCTGTTTAGTGGCCGAAGCGGCGCCACCGGGGAACCCGACCGCACCACCACAAGCCAGGGTGGATTCGCAGCGTTTGAATTTGCAAGCAGCGAAGATTTTGCAGGCATTGCGTATGGAAATTGGACTGTTCAAGCTGAGGTGAGCTACGGAGAAGACCAGGATCCCGCCGTGGGCGAAATGACGTTCCGAGTGGAGATGGGAGCGGACTTTGATGCAGGCGAGAGCCGTATCAGTCGCCTCGGTCGCCAACTCAACCTAGGTCCAAGCCAGAGCACCCTCTTTTCGTGGTCCCTTGAGGCGGTCGGCGAGCCGATTCCAGGAGAAAGCATTCGATTGGATGTGGAAGGGTCTGTGTACTACGAGCACCGGACCGTGCAAGGCCCCGACGTGGATTGGGCCCACGTGACCAAAGGCCTCGACTTGCCTGTAGAATCCACAGGGGCCGGGACACTACGCATCGGCGGTACACCCGAAGCGATTCGCGTGGTCGTTCCCGGTGCCGGCACCGGCATTCCGCTGGCATCGATCCTCGAAGTCATTGGTTATCTCAGCACCTTCCTGATTGTGGCCAGTATCTACAGCGGAGGCATCTTCGGCAGGCCCAGCCGACGCCACCTCAATGCCCTGTTTGGTACCGCCCGTCGGCGCGTCGCGTTCCACAATGCCCTCAGTTACGCCCTCACCCTAGCAGCCCTCATCCACACGGTCCTGTTCATCTACGACGGCCTCACAGGCGGCCTGTTCCACTGGACCCTCGGCATCATCTGGGGTGGCATTGCGCTGCTGGCCATGTTTGCCCTCGGCGTCACCGGCGCATTGCAAGTGCACATCATTCGCCGCTGGAACTACGCCACCTGGCGCTGGACCCACTTCGGGCTCGCCATCATCACCCTCGTTTTCACCGTCGTCCACCTCCTGCTTGACGGCGTACACTTTGGGGCCGTTCAGCAATGGATTGGCTATCGAAACCCCTTGGACCCCGGTATCGGCTAACTGGCTGCTTCGACAACCGTTATCTGAAAGCCCCGAGTCGTAGGCGTATGAACGCGCGCGTCCTCCTGGTCGCCCTCCTGTTGTCTGCCCTGACGCTTGCTGGTTGCAGCGAAGCCGGAGACGGAGTTACCAACTTTGAATGCAAAACCCGCACCATCAACCTCGAAGTAGGCGCGGACACCACCGGGAACCACGAAATCTACACCCTGAATGACGGCACGACTCAGATGCCTGTGGTCGCCATGGGCTTCCAACCGATTGGTGGAAAACTAGAGTTCCCCAACACCCAGATTCGCGTCAACGAATGCGACACCGTGGTCTTGACGGTGCAAAACAACAACCCGCTCCCCCACACATTCCACTTGCACGGTGGCATCGTGGATTGGAAGGAAGACGGCGTACCGTTCATTAGCCAACTTCCGATTCACCAAGGTGAAGAGCGCACCTACACGTTCGAGAACATGAAGGCGGGAACCTACTGGTATCACTGCCACGTGGATGTGGCCCACCACATTGATCTTGGCATGTACGGCGCCTTCATTGTCGAAGAGCAAGAGCCGAGCTTCGATTACGACTTCGACTTGCCAGAGCACGTCTTGATGCTCGACGAATGGGACAACTGCCACGTGCACGGCAGCGTCACCGAGCAACAAATGACGCGCGAAAACAACGGCGGCATCACCTTCGAGAGCGGCTGCCAAGAGCGCAAGTTCCAGGATACGTATTCACAAGGTGGGCTCACAGCGGCGGCAAGAGATAGTGTCTGTGAGACACCTGATTTGCCGCAACAGGTGTATGACACGTTTGATTGCGCCAATCACGCATCCCCTCCGCCGGGCACCACACCTCGAAGCTGGTATCCGATGACCTTCCCGGTGTATGCCCCTGAATACAACACCTACAGCATCAACGGCAAGGCGTTCCCCGACACCGCACCCATCACCCTCGAAGAGGGCATGACCTACCGCTGGCGCCTCATCAACGTGGGTGAAGAGATGCACTCCATGCACATCCACGGCCACAACTTCCTCGTGACCCACCGGGATGGCTACGAATTGCCCAACCCCTTCCGCGTGGACACCCTCGGCATCATGCCCGGAGAACGCTACGATGTGCTTTTGGAAGCCAACAACCCTGGCCTCTGGGTCTTCCACGACCACGTGGGCCTCAGCGCCATGAACGACCATCAAAGCCCCGGTGGTATGTTCACAGTGCTTGCCTACGAGGGCGCCATGGAGCAAGAAATCGGCTACAACGTGGACGCCGTGGACAAGGCTGGCGACTACATTTGGATCGCCCGCGAATACCACCTAGAGCACAGTGGCGAACACGGCCACGCCCTCACCAACAGCCGACACTTGTCCGAAAACCTCGTGGTTGGCTCGGATCGGGTGTACGGCGCTTAATTGGCGAAGCGGTCCAAAACCTCTAACTCCTTCCTCTCCCGCTCCCCACCTATGGCAGACCTCACTTGGGGCGACGTGGTTCTCATCGGTGCCGTCGCAACCGTGGGCTTCACCCTCGTCAGTTTCTGGTGGAGTGGCGTCATGGCGCGCAAGGGTTGGAGCTGGCAAGTGAAGGCCAAGCCCATGAAGCGCAAGACCAAGACTGAGTGAGCTTGGCTTAGTTGAGGGCCGCCAGGGCGGCTGCAAACACTGCGTCCGGCGATTGACCGGCGTTGATGACGCGAACCACATCGGGCTCCGCTTTGGCAAGATCGAGGTACGCGCTGCGTACGGACTCTAGAAACTCCACCTTCTCGAAGGGGTCTGTGGTGCCTCGTGCTTCGGCTCGTGCAACAGCGGTCTTGGCGGGCAAGTCCAACAACACAACGCGATCAGGGCGCAGCGTAATCGAGTCGTGCAGCCCTTGGAGCCAGGCCATGGGTGATTCCATGCGGCCTTTGAGGGTCACCGATTGGTAGGCCAAGGTCGAGTGCCAGTAGCGGTCACAAATCACAGTCTGGCCTGCTTCAAGCCTGGCCTCTATGTCCTTGGCATGCTCGATGCGGTCAGCCACGAACAACAGGGTTGTGCCGATGGGGTCATGGCGTCCTTCAATGGCGGCTCGTACCGCTTTTCCTGCGGCCGTATCGGTGGGCTCTAGGGTCCAATGGATGTTGGCATTGGATCCTTCGAGGTGCTCTGCGACTCTGCGACTCACGGTGGACTTGCCGCTGCCGTCAATGCCCTCGAAGACGATGAACCGACCCCGCACGGGCTGGCGAGGGCTAGCCGTTGGGAAAACCGATTCCATTGGCGATTCCGTAATCAGCCGCCGCCGCTGACAACGCGCTCGCCTTCATACAAGGGGACGCCGGTCAAGTGCCCAACGTATCCCAAGTGGCCGTTGCCCGCCCCGTAGTTTCCTGGCTCCGTGTCGCAGTCTCCCAGGCCCGTGTATCGGGCTTCTTCTTCGGGCAGGCAGGCGTCCACGAAGGCGCCCCAGAAACTGCCGTCGGGGGCAACCGTGGCGTCGAGGAATTCTCGGATGTAGCCACAGCGAATGTTGCGGCAGTCGCCCCGATACACCGCGTCGCCGTCTGGGTTGACTTTCACGTGCATCACGGTGGCCGGGCCAGCGTTTGCTGCATCGACGCTCACGGCCATGTAGGCATCCCAGGTGACGTTGCTCCAGTCGTCGTTGATGGGAACGTCCGTGGTGGCAAGGTAGACGAATCCAATCCGACCTTCGTCTCCGGCGGTGATGCTGACGTGATTGGCGTAGGTGAAACTCGGGTGGCTGATGCGACTGGGAGTTTGCCAGCCCCAACTGCTGCCCTCGCCGCTTTTGCCGACAGCCATCCAAACTCCTTGGTCGGCAAACGTGGGTCCCATCCAGGTGTAGTAGAGGTTTCCTGCGGCATCGAATGCCATGTTGGGGTCGCCTGAGGTTGCGGCCATGCCGCCACCTGTGACGTCCATCAATTCCCAGGTGATGCCATCGTCGATGCTGCGTGCAACATAGGGGCGGCCACAGTATTCTCGGGGCAGGTACACGGCGCCGTCGGGGCCAACCAAGGCGTGGCCGTGGATGCCGCCACACAAATTCTGGGTCTCGGGGTCAACGCCGGGGTAAACAATGTGGAAAGTGGCGAGTGTCAGGCCTCCATCGAGGCTGCGGGCACAGTGGGAGTCGGCGATTTGGTTGACGCACACATACACCATGTTCGGGTAGAGGCCTTCACTTGGCAACGGGGTCACTCGGGGTGGGCCTGCGGTGATGGTTTGGTGGTCCACCACGAGGCTCCCGCAGCCCTTGGCATTGGAGGTCCAGGAGTCGCCTGAATCATCGCTGAAGACGAGCCAATTGCACACCAGGTCATACAATTCAATTTGGAACAAGCGATCGGTCCATGGGTCCGTGATGACCATGGGGTCGCCACTGCGGGGTGGTTCTCGGTCGCCTGTGATGAGGCGGGGGCTCACATCGGTCCAGGTGTGGCCGCCGTCATCGCTGCGCATGATGGGGGTTTGCGTGGAGGTGGCTGGGGGTAGAGTGCCTCCCGAATAGTCGCGAGCAGCGTAGTAGAGGATGCCTTGGGAGTCCACGGCGACGGTGGGTTCTCTGGCGTCCCGGCCGTCTACCGAAAGCCACTCGCCCACGGGGGTGGGGCCATCCCACTGGCTTGGATCAAGCACTTCGTCGCCACGGGACAACAGGAATGCGGGGGCATCACTGATTGGGCCCTTCGGGTCCGTGGGGGTTGGTTCGTTATTTGCAAGGCAACCCGCCACCGTGAGGCTGAGCAGAAGCAATACCGATACAATGCGCATGACCGGCGCACTGCCACGTGAGTGTCTTAGGCTTTCTTGGCGCGGTAGCCTTTGTGAGCTTCGCAGTATTTGCTACTGGCTCTTGGCAGTTTTTTGCATTGGCTGCCTGACTGGGTGGTAGCGGCGCACTGAGACTTGGCGCCCATGACGGCGATGGCGGCGGGCCGGTTGCGAATGGCACCCTTGCCTCCCGGAGCGTCCTTGGCTCGGGCGCGGACCTTCTTCATGGCTCGGGCTTTCTTGAGGTTCTCTAGAACTGTCTTTGCGCGACCCTTGGGCCGGTATCCTTTGTGGGTGGCGCAATATTTGCTGCCTTCCTTGGAATGACTCTTGCATTTGGTGCCGTCTTCTTTGAGTGCAGCGCATTGAACCATGCGGCCATCATCAAACAGGCACGATAAATGCCCACTGATTCTGCACCACCCAATGCCGGGACTGTGGTACGAAGGGTTTGAGCCAGGCGCCGTGATTGAACATGCCGCTAGACTCACGATTACCCAAGAGGACAACGCCGCGTTTTGCCACCTCACCAAAAACACGCAGCCCTTGCACCTAGACCGGGATGCAGCGGTGGCGGCTGGGTTCAAGGACTACCTCGTCAACGGCCTCTACACGTTCTCCGCCTCCGTCGGCATGAGCGTGGCTGATTTGACCGAAGGGACCCTCATTGCAAATCTTGGCTACGAGGACATTCGCCACCCGGCTCCCGTGTTTCCCGGCGATGAATTGCGAGTACAATCCACGGTGCAAGACAAGCGCCCTAGCAGCAAACCAGGGCGCGGCCTCGTCACCATTGGACACGAAGTGCTGAACCAAGACAACGTGGTGGTGTGCCAATACAAGCGCACGGTCATGGTCCGCAACCAACCGGAGGCAACCCAATGAGCGCCGGCGGCTGGAGAAGCGTCCTGTTTACACCTGGCACTCGCGGCGACCGCATCCAGAAGGCACTGGAAACAGGAGCCGCGGACGTTGTGGTAGCGGATCTAGAAGATGCCGTGGCGCCGGACCAGAAAGCCGAGGCAAGGCAAGTGGTGCTTTCGGCCATGGATGCATCAGAGCCCGGCCGAGCCCAGCGTGCCATCCGCATCAACCCCTGGCCAACTAGCCTCGCAGAAGACGACCTCGATGCCGTGCTCTCCGCCGATGTGGATTTGCTTGTGATTCCCAAGGCCGAATCCCCCGATCACATTCGTGCACTCGATGTCCGCCTTGGTGACCACCCGGCCCGTCTGCTATTGATTCTAGAGACGGCAGAAGGCGTGCTCAACGCGCGAGAGTTGGCCCGCGCCAGTGACCGCGTCGCCGCCATCGCCTTTGGGGCCGAGGACTTGGCCGCCGATGCAGGCCTGAGGCGCAGCCCCGAAAACGTGGAAGTGGCCGTGCCCAGGTCCCTGGTTGCCCTTGCCGCCGCCGCAACGGGTGTTGCCGCCATTGACATGATTACCGCCGATTTTAAGGACACAGAACGAACGGGCCGCGAAGCCAGTGAGGCCCGTGCGCTTGGATACAAGGGCAAGATGTGCTTGCACCCGGCCCAAGTTGAGGTCGTTCACCAAGCCTTTGCTGCTAGTACCGAAGAAGTGGCCTGGGCCAAGCGGGTCATGGACGCCGTTGATGCAGCAGGGTCGGGCTCCGGTGGCGTCGTGGTTGTGGATGGAAAAATGGTCGACGTGCCCTTGGTTCGGCAAGCCCAATCCATCCTGGCAGAATCTGAGAACGCAACTGGATAGTTGTGTGTCCTTGGCTCGCTAATTTGGGCCGATTTAGGCGTTTGAATCAAACTCACCTACAACAATGACCAAAACCCCCACGTTCCCTCGTGGGTCGATGAAGACCATCGGATTGCGAGTCAGCGCGCTCTCAGCACTCCTTTTGACCGTCGCCTTGGCCGGGTGCAGCGACGAAGCACCCAAAGCCCTCGATTCGGACCTCCCCCTTGATGCAGTCATCTCTGAGGATGGCCGCGACCTAAGGACTGACCTCCTCGTTACCGATGAACTGCCCGGCCCCGAGTGGGCCATCGGCGACTGGTTCGGACACCACGTCTTCATCGGACCCGACGACACCGAAGGCACCCACATCAACGTCATCGTCACCGAAGACCGAGGAAGCGACTGGTTCCTCGTCAGCGAAAATGATGAAATCAGCATGTTCGAAGCGCTGTTCGATGTGCCGATCGCCGGTGTCCTTGCCAAGGACAACCTCGACACCACCGCCTTTGGAGGCGACTGGCAAATCTACAGCTTCCCCCTATCCAACAACAAGACCTGGAAAGGGGACATCACCCTCGGCAACGGCGACTCCACGGAACTCACTTACACCGCAACCTACCAAGATTCCTTCAAGACCGGCCTCGGCAACCGCCCCGGATTCCTCGTGAACGGCGTGGACGACATGGGCCGCCTCGTCATCGAAACCAACTACGTGCCTGCCATTGGATGGTACACAGAATTCAACGGATACGAAGTGGAGGGCGAAGAGCCCGAACTTGTGTTCCGAAGCATCAGCATGGGCACCGGCCACAACTGGACCGGCGAATTCACCCACTACGAGGCCTCGCCACTCATTGACGTGGATCAAGTGTTCTACCCTGACCCCGCAACGGGCCTGCCCGCGCACCAAGAAGCACTCTCCATTCCCGAATCGGCCTCCACAATCATCGGCGTCATGTACTCCTTCGCCGTCGCTGGCGCCTCCGAATTGCGCCTCATGGACCCCGACAATAATGTGGCCGTGCAGCACTCCAACATCCACACGCCCCCCGCAGACCCAGACCCCAACCAGTGGGGTGGCATCGGTGGTGGCGATCTGTACATCATCGACGCTGTGCCCGGCGACTGGCAGCTTCTCTGGGGTGGACCCGCCTTCGTGTCTGGCTTCGGTGCAGAACTCTACACCCTGGAATCCATCACTGGAACTCTGTAACGTTGACCCGTATGGGCCCAACTCCACTCATTTATAACTGAGTAGTTTAGATTCCCATCATGGACGGCGAGCCCGAGGCAGCCACCGTCGAGGTCGACGCAGCGCAGCTCATGCGCATTGTTCGACTCCTTCCTGATGTGCTTTTCTCGTGCTTCAAAGCCGACGATGGCAAGATTTACTGGAGTGTTAACGAGGGTGGCCTTGCCGAAGAATTTGGGCTCACCACCAAAAACATCGTTGGCAAGAGCCTCGACGAGTTGTTCCCTGGCGGCGCCAGCGACGAACTGCACCAGCACTTCGAGGACGCCTTCATTGGCAAGCCGTACATTTTCACCAATGAAATCGAGGGGCGCCACTTCAGGCACTATCCCCAACCGGTCTACGACGAGGCTGGCGAAGTGGAATCGGTCGTGGGCTACATCGCCGAAGTGACCGACCTGGTGAAAACCCAGGAAAAACTGGCCAAAGCCAACGTGGAACTGCAAACCTTTGCCCACGCCATCAGCCACGACCTGCAAAATCCATTGGCCGCCATGCAAATGTTCCTGCATGTTCTGCTGCTTCACCCGGAGCGCTTCGACGACAAGACCCGGAGCATCCTCGAACGCATGGAGCGCACCGCCACGCGCATGCAATACATCGCCGAGGACACCCTCTATTTGTCCAAGGTCAGCAAGGAAGGCCTAGAGCGCACCGAAGTGGACGTCACCGAACTCTCCAAGACCATTAGCGTCGGCCTCGAAGCCACGCGACCCGACCGCATCGTCACCTGGGAATTCCAGGACGGCATGAGCATCAACGCCGACGTGCGCCTCAGCCGCATTGTCTTTGAGAATCTACTTGGCAATGCCTGGAAATACTCCGATGACGCCGAGAAACCCTGCATCCGTGTCTATCAAGAAGAGATAGACGGCCGCCGCTGGACCATGGTTGAAGACAACGGCCGCGGCTTCGACCCCGCCGACGCCAAGCGCATCTTCCAACCCTTCGAGCGCGCCCATGAAGGCCCCGTGCAAGGCAGTGGTGTCGGGTTGAGTACCGTTCGTCGTGTCATGGATCGACACGGCGGAGAAATCCTCAGCGACGCCGAACCCGGCAAAGGCGCCGTCTTCAAATTCACGTTTGACGCGATAGCCGAAAAGACGGCCAGTTGAATTGGGGTCTAGGGAGGCTGGGACGATTCCCCTTAGCTGGCAACCCGTGGCCCCGGGGGGCCGCACTCGCTTCGCCTTCGACTGGACACCCGTGGCCTCGGGGGGCCGCACTCGCTCCACTCGGCGACCCATTGGCGATTCTATGAATTGGCGCCGGGGCGTTCAATCTTCGCAATGAATGCGTCTGCCTTCTCATTACGCGTGTCGACCCACACAGGGTAAGCAACGCCTTCACTGCTGTCAAGGTCGATGTAGTCTCCCATGAAAATCATGCCATTTTGGTGGTGGCTAAACTTCTCGTCACTGCTCACGTCGGTCACGCGCAAGTTCTTGCTCCAGGTGATGCCGCCATCGAGGCTGTAGCTGTGGTACAAGTCGATCAAGTACCCGGCCGGGTCGTCTCGTCGGTCGTACCACACCGCGTCCACTGTGCCATCTGGGCCGACGCTAATCACCGGCATGAATTGGTCCACGCCAAGCGCCGGGTCGTCATCGTGGATTCGAATCGGGTCCGACCAGGAAACGCCATCGCGGCTCCAAACGGTGCGGATCTCCGCATCGTCTCCGCTGTGATCCATCCAGGTCACATACAACGACCCATCGAGGGGGCCGCCGCTGCGGTCGATGGCGAGGGCAGGCAAGGCAAAGGTTCGGAATGCCGATCCCTTCAGCGCGGGCCAGCCGAAGGCGCCGCTGGGGGGCGGGTTGGTGTAGTTGCCAATGATGGTGCGTTCCATCCATTGCAAGCCGTCGGGCGACCAGGAGACGAGGACATTGCCGGCGCTGTCGATGGCAACCATCCATGCGCGGCCCAGGTTGTCCCAGTCAATCCAGGGCAAGAAACCCGCCCAGGTGCCGGGTGCGTTCACATCGGTCGGGGCGGTCCATGTGCGTCCCTTGTCTGAGGACGTGGCGCATTGCATGTAGCCCGCTTGTGTCAATTGCGCCGCCGGGTTGTTTCCTGGGGGCGAGAGTTGGTAGGAAGGGTCTCGGTCCCAGCACAACAGCACGGTGCCGTCGGGGG
>JBFJXT010000059.1:0-10007 GCA_041623015.1 Thermoplasmatota archaeon
GTTGGCACCGCCGTGCAGCGGACCCTTGAGGGTGCCGATGGCGCTTGTCATGGCGCTGTGGAAGTCACTGAGGGTGGCAGCGGTGACGCGGGCACTGAAGGTGCTTGCGTTCAAGTCGTGGTCCGCGTGGAGAATCAAGGCCACATCCATGGCGCGCTCGGCGGCCGGGGTGGGCTTGGTGCCGTTGAGCATCCACAGGAAGTTGGCAGCGTGTCCAAGTTCGGCGTCCGGCTCGACAACGGGGAGGCCACGGCGCAGGCGGTGGTAGTGGGCGACGATGGTCGCCACTTGTGCGGTGGTGGCGACGGCCTTGCGGCGGTCGGTGGGCACGTCGTAGGCGTCGGCGTCATCGGTGCCGGCGCTCAGGGCGCTCACGGTGGTGCGCAAGGCATCCATGGGGCCCATTTTGTCTGCGACTTGCTGCAGGACTGCCATGGCGGCGGGGGGCAAGTTGCGCTTGCTTGCGAATTGGGCCTTCAGGGCGTCCAATTCGTCGGCAGTTGGCAAGTGGCCTTCCCAGAGCAAGTGGACGACTTCTTCGAAGGTGGCGTTGGGGGCCAATTCGTTGATGTCGTATCCACGGTAGGACAAAATGCCCTTTTGACCGTCAATAAAGCAGATGCTACTCTCGGCTGCGGTGACTCCTTCCAATCCTGACATGACATAGTCTCCGTGAACAGGTTCACCCCAGGCTCGGAAGCCCGGGGGGTGTTAGCCGTTCCATACTGGTCCGGCCTTTATCCCCTTTGGCCCGTGCCGATGGCTGGACGGTGGAGAGTTCGGCACTTGCCGTACCTCAATTTGGGGCGTCATGGATAAGAGCGGGCCACCGCCTATACCCCTCGTGGCGAGCCACACCAACGAGACCCTACCCGCCGATGCAGTCACCGTCGCAGACTCCTGCGCCACTTGGTTAGAGTGTGTGGTCAACGAGAACATCTTCATGGCCCGAGTCATCGGCAGTGTCCTCGTCTTGGTCATTGCATGGATCGTGGTCAAAGCCGCGGACCGTGCCCTGACCCGAAGCGCCGACCGCATCGCCAGGCTTCGACGCTTTGACGACTACAAGCGCAAGGTGATGGTCGGTCGAACCAAGCCAATGCGCATGAGCATCCGGTTGGTGATGTTCGTCATCGCCTGTATCTCGCTGCTGGCTGTCTGGGGCTTGCAAACCGCGTTCAGCACACTCCTGGCCGGTGCCGGATTCGCGGGTATCGTCGTTGGCCTTGCTGCGGCCGACACCATTGGTGACATCATCGCCGGGTTCCTGATTTTCTACAATCACCCCTTCGATCTTGGAGACTGGGTGGACATTGACGGCATCGAAGGCACAGTGGAAGACGTCGCACTCGGCGCCACCACCCTGCTTACGTTCGACAACGAGAAGGTCACCATCCCAAACCGCCTCGTAGAGGGCACCAAGGTCAAGAATTTCACCGCCGCGCGCAAATTGCGCCGAAAACTAGCGGTGGGTGTTGAGTACGGAAGCCACTTGGGACTCGCCATGCAAACCCTCGTGGAGCTCGCCAAAGCACACCCCGATGTGCTCAACGACCCCGAACCGAGCGCCGTCACCCAAGGATTTGGGCCCAGCAGCGTTGACCTAGTGCTTCGATTCTACGTGGAACCAATCCGCAGCAGCGCCATCAAGGTCTACACAGATCTTGTGCACCAAACTCATGATACATTCCGCGACAAGGGCATCGGCATTGCATTCCCCCACATGCACGTGGTGCAATCGGATGCGTGGAAGGTTGACGGCCGGGAGTTGCCCGATTTATGACCTTCGCGGCGGCCCACCGAGGCTTGTCCCAAGAGCATCCCGAAAACACCATTCCAGCGTTCAAGGCCGCCGTAGAGGCCGGCTTCAAGTCCCTCGAATTGGACGTTCGACGCACCAGCGACGGCGAAGTGGTGGTCCTGCATGACGCAGGCGTGGAACGAACCACCAATGGCAATGGCCGCGTCGCCGACATGAAGTACGACGAGCTGCGCAGCTACGACACCGGCGCCGGTCCCGTGCCTCGGCTGGATGATGTGTTCTCGGAGCTTGCCCACTTCGATGGGCTCTGGAATGTGGAAATCAAACAGGCCAACGCCACCGACGACGTTCTGGACTTGATTGAGCACCACGACCTCGTGAATCGCACCCTCTTGAGCAGCATGTACCCGAAGGCACTCCAGCGTGCCCTGGAGCGCATGCCTGAGCTGCAACGGGGGCTCATTGTGCTTGGCCGACTGGACGTGGAAGACCTTGAGGAAGCAGCCCAGTTCAATTGTGCCTGGATCAACCCCGATCACGATGGGCTCACGGACCAAACCCTTGCTGAGATGCGCAACCGGGGCTACAAGGTCGGGTGTTGGACTGTCAATGATCCGGACCGCGCCCGCCGCCTCGTGGACATGGGCATCGACTGCATCATCACCGACACCCGAGACGTGTTGCATGCGGTGGATGGGAAGGGTTGGTAAATTCCAAATGTCTGTGTATGCATACACAGATGCATGACCAAGACCATCAGTCTCGCTGACGACGCCTACGAGGCGCTCAAAGCGGTGCGTCGCGGCGGGGAATCATTCTCGGACGTAGCGCGGCGATTGGCGCGAGAAGAAGCCCTTGCAGCCCTCTGGGACCCATCCATCCCGGCGGTCCTCACTTCCAAGGAGGCGGATGAGATGCGCAGTCGAACGAGCAAGGGGCGAGAAGAAAGTCAGAAGCCCAGGTACATACCATGATTGTCCTAGATACGGACCTCTTGATTGCCTTGTTAGCGCGCGAAAAGCGCATCATGGAAGCAACCAAACAATGGCACGCCGAGGGCGAGGGTCTTGCCACCACCTCCATCAACATGGCTGAGCTGCTTCGAGGATTAAGAGGGCGCAAGCTCACCGATGGACGGCGTTTGATTGCCGGCTTGACCATTGTTCCATTTGGGCCCCGGGCCGCCTCTCGGTTTGGTCGATTCATGGAAGCCCTTGATCGAGCAGGGCGGCCAGCGCCAGTAGTAGACGCAATGATTGCAGCAGCCACCATGGAAGCAGGCGCCCGGCTTGCGTCCTACAACCACAAGGATTTCCAGCGGATCCCTGGCCTTGAGTTGGAAACTCCCTAGCCAACCACCACCCTTGACCTTAAGCGCAAAAACGCCTAGCGAGCCAACATGAGCCCCGAGACCGTCCCCGCTTCTGGCCGCGAGGCATGGGAGAACAGCACCCTCAAGAAGGCGCTTGATCGCCACCCCGAGCGGCGCCCAACGTTCACCAACCTCTCGGATAATCCCGTTCGCCGTCTCTACGGCCCGGACGACCTAGACGCCATTGGCTTCGATGCCGAGCGGGACTTGGGCTTCCCCGGAGAGCCGCCATTTACCCGTGGCGTGCACTCCACCATGTACCGAGGTCGCCTCTGGACCATGCGGCAATTTGCGGGCTTTGGCACCGCCGCCGAAACCAATGAGCGATTCAAATACCTCCTTAGCCAGGGCCAAACCGGTCTCTCCACCGCCTTCGATTTCCCGACGCTGCAAGGCTTCGACTCCGATCACCACTTTGCAGAAGGCGAAGTGGGCAAGGTCGGCGTCGCCATCGACAGCCAAAAGGACATGGAGCGATTGTTCTCCGGCATCCCCCTCTCGGACGTGTCGGTCTCCATGACCATCAACGGCCCGGCTCCCATGGTTTGGGCCATGTTCATGGGCGCTGCCGCCGAGCAAGGGGTGCCGTTCCCGTCGGTTCGCGGCACCATTCAAAATGACATTCTCAAGGAATACCAAGCTCAGAAAATGTTCATTTTCCCTCCTGAACCCAGCATCGAATTGGTGCTAGATACGTTCGAATGGGGAAGCAAGAATGCACCTGCGTTCAACACCGTCTCCATTTCCGGCTACCACATCCGCGAAGCCGGCAGCACCGCCGTCCAAGAGCTTGCCTTCACGCTTGCAAACGGCATGGATTACGTGCGACGAGGCATTGCCCGCGGCTTGAACGTGGACGACTTTGCTCCCCGCTTGTCGTTCTTCTTCAACGCCCACAACGACTTCTTTGAAGAAATTGCCAAGTTCCGCGCCGCTCGCCGCATCTGGGCCAAGTTCATGCGCGACGACATCGGCGCCAAGGACCCGCGATCCTGGCTCCTGCGATTCCACACCCAAACCGCTGGTATGACCTGCACCCGGGAGCAACCGGAGAACAACATTGTCCGTGTCGCTTTGCAAGCTATGGCCGCGGTGATGGGCGGAACGCAGAGTCTCCACACCAATTCCTTCGACGAAGCCCTTGCGCTTCCCACCGAGAAGGCCGTGCGCATCGCCTTGCGGACTCAGCAAATCATCGCCCAAGAATCCGGCGTGGCCAACACCATCGATCCCTTGGGTGGCTCATATTACCTGGAAACGCTAACCACGGAAATGGAAGAGGAAGCCAACGAGTATTTCCGACGCATCGATGCCCTTGGCGGCATTGTGCGCGGAATTGAGAACGGGTTCTTCCAGCGCGAAATCGCCGATGCGGCCTACAAGTACCAGAAATCGGTGGAGCAAAACGACCGGATCATCGTCGGCCTCAACAAGTACCGCATGGAGGAAGAGCCGTACATGGACATCCTCAAGATCGACGAAGAGGGCGAGCGCCGACAAGTGTCCGAATTGGCAGACTTGAAGGCCGGCAAGACCCGCGACAACAAGGCAGTGGAGACGGCACTCAACAAGCTGCAATCGGCGTGCGAACTCACCGGGGCCGATCGCCAGAACCTCATGCCGCTCTTGGTGGATGCCAGCCGTGCCTACGCAACCCTCGGCGAAATCCGCAACGCCATGGTCGATGTGTATGGCGAGTACAGGGAGCCGGCAGTTTTCTAGAACCGGTTACGGCCCTTGCACGGGTGGCCGAGGCGAAGCCGAGCGCCGCCCAAAATAATCGACCTTTTTGAAGGTCGTACGAGAGCCGGCCGTGTTCTAGGCTCAGTTTTGGTTATGCCCAGTAACGGCCCTTGCTAGGCTGGCCGAGGCGAAGCCCTAGGTCTATGCGATGCCCTGGATTTTTTCGCCATGCGCCGCTAAATTCCGATAAGCTAGGCAATCGCGTGTGGCTGTGGACGATTGCACGGGACATCCGTGCGGAGTGCAACCCATGACGCAAACACTAGCCAACAACCTCGAACTCACCAAGGAAATCTACGCGTGCTTCGAGCGCGGAGACATCGACGCCATCATCAACGACTACCTCGCCTCTGATGTGGTCTGGGTGGAGCCAGACATGAAGGGCCTGCCCGAAGCCGGCACCCACAAGGGGCCGGAGAACGTCAAGAAAATGGTGTTTGGTACCATTCAGGAGACCTACGGCGACCTGAAGGCGCAGCCGAGCCAGTTCTTCAATGCCGGCGAGGCCGTGATTGTCACGGGGCACTTCTCGTCCAGGAAAATCCCATCCACGGGCAAGCGCATGGAAGTGCCGTTTTGCCATGTGATGCAGTTCAAGAACGGACGCGTGTCGCACATGCAGAACTACTCGGACACCTACGCCCTTGCCAAGGGCCTGGGCCTCTAAGTCGGCGCACAGCGCTGCGTTTTCCTTTTTTCCAACTTATTCCGAGGAGGGTGCTGCCGTGGATTGGCTGCGGCGCCAGAATGCCCACTTGGGGGCCTTGGAGGCCTTTGGGTTGGCACCGGTTGAGCCCCATTCTTCGCCATCGAGGTAGGCATCCAATTGACCTTGTTTGGCGGCCTTTGCAAGGTCGTCCCAACCCCCGACGAATCGGCCGTCGAGGAAAATTTGGGGAACGGTGGTGCGCTTGGTGTAGCTGGCCGCCTTGCGAAATTCTTCCTTTTGCGCGTTAGCGTCCAGCACAGCCACCTGAAAATCGCCTCGGGTCTCGTGCAAGGCCTTCAGGAAATCCATCGCTTGGTGGCAAAAGGGGCAAGTTTCGGTTTTGAAAACCACGAATGTGGCGGGGGCGCCGTCGGGGCGCTTGGGGGCAACTTCTTGCCGGGTGCCGGGGCCTTTGGCGCCCCAATTGATCTCGGCAAGCGTGGGCCGCGCCGGGTTACCTGTGGTAGGTCCTGCGTTTGAGTCGCTGATCCCAGCAATTCCGCTCACGTCATGGACATGGAGGTCGGTGATTGATGGGGGTTTGGGTGCGGGACATGCCCGGCCTCTACACGCTTGGTTGGGGTTCCGTGGGCAAGACGAGTCGAATGTGGGTGCCGCTGGCGCTCGATTCCAGTTGGATGGAGCCGTTCATGTGCTCCATGACCAATTGAGCCACCGTGAGGCCGAGGCCAGGGTCGGCGCTCCAATTTTCCAGTCCGTGAGTAACCGCCTCGAAGGCCTGCACATCGAACCCGGGGCCGTTGTCGTTGACTTCGATGATGAGCGTGTGCCCTTGGCGGCTGGCTTGCAAGTCGATGGTGTGGCTGGAGTCAGTGGCCTTGTAGGCGTTGTGCAGCAATTCCCAGATCACTTGCCCAAGGGCGCGCGGGTCTACGATGCCGGGAAGCGGCCCGAGGACGCGGCGTCGAAATCGCCTGGAATCCACGGGGCACACACTGCGAAAGGCGTCGAATAGTGCCTCCAAATGTGGCACAAGATCGAGGTGTTCTAGGGACAAATTGACGCGCTCGGTGGCAAGGCCCGCGCACAACAAGAGGACGTATTTTCGGTCGCGATTGCCAAGGAGCCCGGAGTCTTGAGCGATGGTTTCCATGGCGCGGGTGGTTGCTGTGACGTCTTCGTGGATGAGAATCACCCACCGGTCGTTTCCGCTTTCAACGAGCGAACCAGCGGTTTGGAACCAGCGTTTTTCTTGAGGGCTGTGGCAAGGGTAGCGAACGTGGAACCTGCTTGCCCGGCCGAGAAGGAGGTCCTCGAAGCCACGAATCACATCCCGCGAGGCGTCGGAGGGCTCATCGATGCCCAAGATGGAATTGCGGCACACGTCGAGGTAGTTGGTGCCGATGCCACTGTTGGGGTCCATTTGGCCATTGGTGCTTCCAAAATTGCGCCAGGCATCATTCACGAGGACGATGGTGCCGTCTTCGGCCACGGCGCACATGGAGTATGGAATGGCATCCAGGGTTGCTTGGAGCAAGGCAAGGGTTTGCGCTTGGTCCGAAAATCGATCCTCAAGCACGCGCATAATGGGTATCTCTTGCAGGTGCGTCAAATTAGAGACGGTGGGGCATTCATGGCGGCAGGGCTCCCACTGCGGACGTTTGTCGGTGTTTTGCAAGCGCAACCCGCATCTAGGTCCCCGTGCTGCCCGCAACCGTGCCCGCATTCGCTGCACGCATGGACCGCATCGTCGGCAGTGCTACCGTCGCCATCAGCAATTTGGTTGCCCAGAAGCGCCGCGAGGGTGCTGATATCTTGAGCCTGGGTCTTGGGGAGCCGGACTTTGGCACCCCCGAGCACGTGCGCGAAGCCGCCAAGGCAGCCCTTGATGCCGGTCACACCCACTACACGCCTGGCCCTGGAATTCCAGAGCTGCGTGAGGCGATTTCTGAGTTCCACCAAGAACTCAATGGAATCCCCTGCGAAGCCAGTAACGTGCTGGTCACCCCAACCAAGCAAGCGGTGATGATGTCCATTTTGGCCCTTGCAGACAAGGGCGATGAGGTGCTATTGCCAGATCCTGCCTGGGTCAGCTACGCGCCGATTACCGAATGGGCTCACGCCAAGGCAGTCCCGGTGACCTTGGACAACACAGATCGGTTCAGGATGACGCCTGAAGCCGTAGCGGAATCCATCACCTCGAAGACCCGTGCGGTGCTTCTGAATAGCCCCAGCAATCCTACCGGCGGCGTCAACACTCCCGAAGATGTTCGCGGAATCGTTGATTTGGCCATTGACCACGACTTGTGGATTATCAGTGACGAAATCTACCAGCGACTCCAGTACGAAGGCGCCCACCAAAGTGCCGCCGCGCTCGAAGGTGCATGGGATCGCACCGTGACCATTGATGGCCTTTCCAAGTCGTTCGCCATGACCGGCTGGCGCATGGGATGGGCCGTGGCGCCGCAGCCAATTTGGAAGCAAATGAACAAACTGCAAAGCCACAGTGTTACGCACTGCACGAGCTTTGCTCAGTACGGCGCCGTGGCCGCCCTCAAGGGCCCCCAAGACAGCGTCGAGACCATGCGAGAAACGTTCCGTGCTCGCCGTGACTTGATGGTGGAAGGCCTCCGTGCCATCCCTGGGGTCTCGTGCGAAGTGCCGTCGGGTGCGTTCTATGTGTTCCCTCACTTTGAACAAGCCGAAGCTGCTGGCGGCGACGAGCAACTTTGCATGGATCTCATCGAAAAGGCGGGCGTGGCTGGAACCCCTGGCAGCTCCTTTGGTGGCGGAGGCTCAGGCCACTTGCGCTTCAGTTATGCCGCGTCTGAAGAAGTCCTTCGCGAGTCGCTTCGACGCCTCGGTGACGCCCTGAACTAAGTGCCCGGTCCTCCATTCGGGGTGGGGGTGCTGGGGTGCTCAGGTCTCTAGAGTTTCTGGGCTCCATTCGTCCCAGGTGACCACTTGGTAGACGTGGCCAGTTTCGATGGCGATTTTCAGCAGCGCATCGTAGATGGGGACAGTTCCGGTTAATGCCGTGGCGAGATTGATCACACTGGTTACGCCGAAGGCGCCGCCCGCTGCGGTCAAGTCAGCAGACCCGCTGTCGCCGGTGATTTTCGGGTGGGTGTATCGCACGTAATGATGCATCCCGTGGACGCCAGCATCTTCCCTGCACGTGAGGGCGGGAAGGGGGCAGTAGACCTCATTGAGCACGCCTCCAACATAGTATCCGTTGAACACATTCAATGTAGGCCACACGGGAAGTGTGCCGTGGTCTTGTCCCGTGGCAAATTCGATGACCAATCCTCGATCGTCGCTGTTGCCGTAGCCAACCATGGGGTCATCTACTTGGAGGTCCAGGACGTCTGTTAGCGATGTGGGGCCCCCGATGTGTCGAATCGCCGGGTGTGCTTGGTTGCGCAATGATTCGGGGATGCGAAGAATGGCCACGTCGTAGGTGTCGCATTCTTCGACGGTGCTACCGCCGACGGCTTGCATGTGGGCTCCGCTCACGTACACAAGCGATGCGGGGGCTGAGAATCCCTCAATGGTGTGGCTGGATCCAATGGCCGCGAAGGTGCTGTCGCAGAAGCTTTCGCCTTCGTTGTCAAAGACACAATGGGCGCTTTGAGTCAAGTACAGCGCACCGGTGTTGTCTGTGAGCATAAAGCTCGTGGAGCAGCCACCAATGTTCATGCCGGGGCGAACGCCGAATATGTCTTGATTATCCGTGAATCCGAGGCTGCGTCCATCCACCACGAACGGTTCGGTCCCGATGCAATGCCAGTCCAGTGAGGGCATGATGTCCTTGTGGGGTTCATTGGAGCCGCAGGAGAAAGACGGCCCTTGGAGAATCGCCTGTTCGAGCAACGTCGGAGGGGCGGCCGTTTCATTTTGAGGCGAATCCGTAACATTGGCGGCGGGTGAAGTGGCGTTTTGATCGCTGGGGCCAGGGGGTGGATCGCCGTCTTCGTCATTTCCTCTGATTGCCACATCAATGGTGTCATTGAGTTTGTACCGACCGCCTTGCTCGCTGTCAATAATCAAGTGGATTGTGTGGGTCCCCGGGGCCATGAAGGTGTGGCTGGGGCGGTTTTCTGTGTACGTGGCGCCATCCATGGTCCAGGTGAGGCGCTGGATGGTGTCTTCCGGGATGCTGCTGCGCACCGATGGCTCAAACTGTACCCGATCGCCAACGAATGGGAATATCGGATTCCATGTGAAAGTGGACGCCGACAACGGGTGGACTTCTTCGGAGGAGTCGTGCAACGTTGTAGGCTCTTTACCTCCTACACAACCAGCAAGCAGGGCGCTGAAAATGAGGAGTGTGGCGATTCGATTCATGAGCATCATAAGGCGGCCTCACAAGTAATGGAGGGGCTTGCCAAGAAGGGGAGAGCCAAGGGAGATTGAATGCTTGAGGAATGAGAGATGAGCCGAGGCCCAGACGAGCCGCA
>JBFJXT010000060.1:0-9885 GCA_041623015.1 Thermoplasmatota archaeon
GCGGATCAAGCTTGGACGCCAAGGGGCTCTAGGTATCTTGTCACGTCACGGATTAGCCCTAACACATCGCTTGACTGTGGGCAACCACACGACGATGTCCGTCAACGGGGACGGATGCTTAGACCTCGGTTGGAAGAATCGCCGTCGCCATGGGATCTGCCAAATCCAGATGGAGCTGGGTGCCATTTTCACCCATCCAAATCGTATTGACGGCTTGACCCGCCGATGTCGAAGGCCAGATGCCGTTCGGGCAGTAGCGGCCTCCTCGATGGTCGTCCCAGCAGCGATTGGTGGTTCGCAACTGATTGCTCTCCTGACTGCTCACTTCAAGCACCAAGCGGTGCCCTTCCTTCAGGACATAAGCCGTTGGTAGGAGCTTCAGGTTCCAAGTCTTGGCTTCCCCAGGAGTCAAAGATTCCCATCCCTCGTCTCGGTCGTGGGTGCGGCGGCTGTCCGAAGCGCCATGGCTGATGCGCTCAAGGCTCCCATCGGGGGCTTCGTCCAGCAAGAACGCGACCCACTTGGTTTGTGTAGCGGTGCTACTGGCCACCAATTTGACCATCGGCTGGCCATTGACGAGCACTGAAGATTCCACGGGGTCTCCTCGGAAGAGCACCTGGCCACTTTCGTCGTCCTGGTTTTGCGGGAGCGGATCCGCGAATTCCGTAGAACCATCTGTGGTTGCTTCACTGGATAGACCGAGCGAGTCGGACGCCCAGAGCGTGGTGTGGGTGCTGCCATCGAGGGGCCAATCATGGCTTTCGTGCCAGATGCCCCGGGAGTCCTCCACGAGCACTCGAGGCTCGGCGTCCCAGCCGTTGTTGATGCCAAGCAAGTAGTGGTCAAAGAAGCGCTGGCGAAGGTCAGCAAAGTTCTCTGCGGGGTGGTCACGCATGTCCGGCCATGAGTGGTACCACCAGCCAAGAATCATGGACTTCGGGAAATCATCCGGGAGGGCGTCCCAATACATTTGCGCGTGGTCCGGCTGAACATTGAGGTCCACGAAGCCATGGTTGATGAGGATGGGAGCCGAATAGTTCGTGCCCTGCTCTAGTTCAGATTCCATCGTCAACGCAAGGTCGCGCTCCTGCCACAAGGGGCCCCACGTGCCGTCGAAGCCGTAATCCATGGCGGTTTGGCCCGTGCACGGCGCCGCTTGGGCTGCAATGTCGTCAGGGTTCGTGGAAGTGGTCGGTGCCAGTTCGATTGCCTGGTATCCGACGCCGTTGTTTTGATTGTCATACTTGGCGCCTTGGTACCACTCATCCATGTAGTAACTCACCACGGGTGCCGTTGCGATGGCTGCAGTGAGATCCGTGTCGGCCACATGGGCAACCACGCTGCCCATGCCGGGATGGCTCACACCATCGGTAACAATCCGTCCATTGCTCCAGGGTTGAGCACGAATCCAATCCATGAACACCCGCGCGTCGCTTCGGTCGATGTCGCCACCAAAGTCCAAGCAACCTTCAGAGCTGTGGGTGCCCCGTGCGTCTGCTCGAACGAACGCCATGCCGCGCAGGACCATTTCCTGCCAGCCAGAGCCTGCAGTGGTGCCGCTGGCGACCATACCGAGGCCGCGATCAAGAGTCTGGTATGGGGTTAATTCCAGGAGCGTTGGAATGGTTGCATCCTCCGGCAGCCCTTCCGGCATGAACAGCGTCAAACTCAGATGGGCGCCGTCCTCTGCGGTTAATCCAATGATGGTCTCGGTTACGGAACTGTAAATCGGTTCCGACAGCAACTCCCGCCAAGCGGCAACGTCCAAGCGGTCGGGATGCAATCCCTTTGAATTGGCGGAGTCCTGGGGATCGTCACTCGACAAGCAGCCGCCAAGAGTGACCAAGGCAAGCAAGACGGTCATAACGGCGGCACGGCGTGCGCTCATAATTCTCGAGAACGCCCGGTGCTTGTGACCCTTGCGGCACACCCATTGTATTGAACCTGGGCCCTCGAAGAGCTTTTGCAGGGTGCCCCCTGGCCGGCTTCGTGGACGGACTGGTTTGCCCCCTCGACTACCGCTACGGCCGAACTGAGATGAAGCAAGTCTTCAGCGAAGAGAGCCGATTGCGCTACCTGATGCAAGTGGAGGCCGCCCTTTCCTACGCACACGCCGAATCCGGCACCGTGCCCATGGAAGCTGCCGATGCTTTGCAAGCCGTCGCTGACAAGCCCGGCCGCGTCAGTCCCGACCGCGTCAAGGAAATTGAAGCCGAAATCCGCCACGACTTGATGGCCGTCGTCAAAGCGATGACCGAAGCCGCCGATGAAGACTACCCCGAGCTCATGCCCGGCAAGTACGTCCACCAAGGCGCCACGTCCTACGACACCATCGACACCGCCAACGCCCTACAATTCCGCGACGCCACCGACCTCGTGGCCGATCGCCTGCGTGCTCTTCGCGACGCTTTGCTCAAGCTCGCCGACGACCACCGCCACACAACCATGCTCGGCCGCACCCACGGCCAAAGCGCGGTTCCCATCACCTTCGGCCTCAAAATGGCCGTCTTTGCCAGTGAAGTGGGCCGCCACCTCGAACGCCTCGCAGAAGTGCGCAAGCGCATCGAAGTGGGCATGATGAGCGGCGCCACCGGCAGCATGGCTGCCTTCCGAGGCAAGGGCATCGAAGTGCAAGCCAGCGTCTGCAAGCGCCTCAACCTGCGCCCCGCCACCGCAAGCACCCAAATCGTGCAACGCGACCGCTACATCGAACTCCTGAGCCACCTGGCCAACATCGCCACCAGCCTCGAAAAGTTCGCCACCGAAATCCGGACCCTCCAGCGCACGGAAATCGGAGAGGCCGCAGAAGGCTTCGACGTGGCCAAGCAAGTGGGCTCCTCCACGATGCCCCACAAGCAGAACCCCATCACCAGCGAACAAGTCTCTGGCTTGGCTCGCCTTGCTCGCAGCATGTTGATCCCAAGCTGGGAGAACGCTGTTCAGTGGAACGAGCGCGACTTGGCCAACTCGGCCCCTGAGCGCTTCATCCACCCCCACATGTTCATCCTCGTGGACTGGTGCACCTACAAGATGGAGGATGTATTCCGTAACCTCCGCGTGCGCCCCGAAAAGATGGCAGAGAACATGGAGCGCGCCCAAGGTCTCATGATGGCCGAGGCAGTCATGATTGCCCTCACGGAGAAGGGCATGGGCCGCCAAGAAGCCCATGAAGTGGCTCGCGAAGCGGCGATGGAATGTATCGCAAACGGTGGACACTACCGCGACGCTTTGCTTGGCAACGACACCATCATGGGTTTGCTTGGCAAGGATGGCGTGCTAGAAGCCGTGGACCCCAGCAAGTATGTGGGTCCAGTGGATGCCATCATCGACCAAGTGACGGCCGAAACCGCTCACCTGTAATCCGGGAAGCCCGCCGGGGCGGCGCTTGCTGCCTTGGTTGGTCAGTCCGAAGATGTACGCTTGTTCTTGGTGCGGTGGCGCCACGCCGTCCACCACATGACACCTCCAGCGGTCGCTACAGCGCAACCGATGAGCACAAGCAAACCAAGGCCACCGGTGAAACCTTGCAATAAGGCCCAGCCGCCGCCCACACTGAGTCCAGCTAAGCCCCCCACGAGCGCTCCCGCTCCAAGGGAACTATCTGCCAGTCCCGAGGACTCCAGGGGCATACCCCTAGTCACGATGGCCCACGGGGAAGAAGGTTCGGTCGGGGATGGGCGGTCAAACCCGGCGCGGGCCGAGACCTAAGCGTCGTCGTCCTTTTTCTTCCAGAGGCGGCGAGGCTTCTCGTCGTCCTTGTCACTCCAGGGGGCCGGCAAATCCTCGTCGTCGTGTTCGCGGCTGCGGCTCGGGGCGCTGTTGTCCCAGAATCGGCGTTCGCGCTCCATGAATCGAGCCCGGGCTGCGTCTACTTCCTCTTCAGTGAGGCCATCGCGCAGATAATCGTCGCTTAGGACGAACGGCGCATCGTCGTCATCGTCAAGCTCCGAGACTTCCTCGACTTCAACGATTTCCTCGGGAATCTCTTCTTCCTTGGGCTCACGGCGGCGCCGGGCCAGGAGAATGAATAGGAGCACGAGCAGAAGAAGCACGATGGCTGCGATGACGATCCAAATCCACAGGGCGATTCCGCCGGGACCCTCTTCGCTCAAGCTGCCGGAGTCGTCGAGGTCGCTTACGAACGGGTCGGTTCCAGCCGCCATTTCATCAGCGGTGGAAACGCCATCTCCGTCGGGGTCCCCTAGGCCATCGGAGGCGTCGCGGGGGTTGAGGCGGTCGTGTTCAACTTCCACCTTGTCGTCGATGCCGTCGTTGTCCGTGTCGGCGCGGTTGGGGTTGGTGCCTAGGGCCAATTCGTCAGGATCTGAAATCCCGTCGTTGTCCGAGTCCGTCAGCAGCGGGTTGGTTCCGTGAACGCTGACTTCATCGCCGTCGGACAAGCCATCTCCGTCCGTATCTGCCACCAGGGGCAAGGTTCCTCGGGTGACTTCTTCGCCGTCCGAAAGCCCATCGTCGTCGGAATCCGAATTGTTCGGGTCGGTTCCCAGGGCCAATTCTTCAGAGTCGGACAAACCGTCTAGATCCGGGTCGGAGCGAGCGGGGTCAGTGCCGTTGCGAATTTCATCCCGGTCGTCTAGGCCATCGCCATCGTAGTCAACCCCAGCAATTGCTTGGGAGCCTACCATGTAGGGGCGAGCAGGTGCCGCGCTTGCGTCGGGGGCTTGATCTGAGGCACTACTAACGGATCCGGCGCCTGTGGTTCCCGATGAGTTGATCGTTAAGTTGGTAAGCAGTTCTCCGGGGCGAATGTTGCCAAAGCCAGCCTTTTCAAAAGCCACTTCCAGGACATTTCCTGCAATGCTTCCCGTGCTTGGGGTCGAACCGTCAATATCCACGGGGATAATCGAAACGGTGTCGCCGAACGTCATTTTCAAGCTGAACGAGAAGGTCTGCTGGGTGCCCTCCTCAATGTTTCCAACGGTCTGAACCATCACAAACACATGGGTAGCATTTTCCGAGTTTACCCACGATTTGATGACGTCGATTCCAGTGTAGGACGTGTTGGGGATGCCATCATCAGCATCGCCTTCAGGATCGGTCAACTCAGGATCCTCCACGGAGCCAGCGCTACCCAAAGGGGCAAGCAACAGGACGAGGAGCAGCAAGGACGGGAGGGCGTGGGCCCGGACGGCCATGGCATTCCCACCCCTGGCTCCGATAAAAGGACCGCGAACGCCGACGGCCACCCCCGAAGGCACTGGCCGGTACGCATTTGATGCGCGTACCAGTGCGCCGCGCATGGCGAACCGACCCCGAGGGACGCGCGACTTCGGGCCCGACGAAATGGCTGCACGCACCTGGGCCGCCGCCCACATTCGAGATGTCTTCCGACGGTTTGGCTACCACGAAGTCCAAACACCCACATTCGAAGAACTCGAATTGTTCACCGCCAAGAGCGGCGACGGCATCATTTCGGAGCTATACAACTTTGAAGACAAAGGCAAGCGCCAAATGACGCTGCGCCCGGAACTCACCGCCCCCGTCATGCGGATGTACTTCAAGGACCACGCCTTTGACCCTAAACCCCTGAAGTGGTTCTACCACGGCAGTTGCTTCCGCTACGACCGGCCCCAGGAGGGTCGCTACCGCGAATTCTGGCAATTTGGCTGCGAACAAATCGGCGCCGGGACACCCCTGGCCTATGCCGAATTGATTGCCTTGGGTGCCAGTTGCTTCGATGCCCTTGGCCTCAAGGACGTGGAGATTCGGGTAGGGCACGTGGGCATTCTGCGTCGTGCCGTGGACGCCCTCGGCCTAGACGATGACACGCGCGGCGCTGTCATGCGCGCCATTGACAAGGAAGACATGGGCGCACTCCAAGAGCACGTGGCAAGCGCGGCCAAAGCGCCTGTTGCTGCCTTGTTTGAGTTGCTCAAACGCTCCGACATGAGTGGTCTAGAAGGAGACGCCGCCGAGGAACTCCAAGCAACTCTAGGGCACCTCAACGCGCTCGGAGTAAAGCCCACCCTCAACCTCGGCATCGCCCGCGGCCTCGATTACTACACGGGAATCGTGTTCGAATTCCACTGCAAGGAACTGGAAGCCCAGAGCCAACTTCTTGGCGGAGGCGGCTACGACTTGTCACATGTCTTCAAGGGTCAATCCACGCCCACCATGGGCTTTGGACTCGGCTTTGATCGCACCTTGGTAGCCTTGGAAAAGCAAGGCACTGGCCTCCCCACTGCCACCGGCCCCGTGGCCTACTTCGGAGCCCTTGGAGACGCCGCGCAAAAACAGGTCCTAGAAATCGTCACCAAACTTCGCAACGAGGGTGTGGCTGTGGACATGGATTTGCTTGGCCGCAAGCCGGATAAAATCACCAAGGCCGCCACCGCCATGGGAGCGCAACGGCTCGTCATCATTGGGGATCGGGACCTTGAATCGGGCGAAGTGCGCATCAAGGACTTGCAGTCGGGTGAGTCCCGCTCCGTGAACATTGCGGACTTGGCCCGCGAAGTGAAGGCCTGAACCGGTCCCGGAAATCTGGCGCCTAGGGCTTGGCCTTAGCTCAGTTGAGAGGTGCAGTGCGGGCAGCGTGTCGCTTTGATGGGTGCATCCAGCGTGCAGCTTCCGCAGGGCTTCATGTCAGGGGGTGTTGGCTGCGGGGCGCGCTTGGCTTTGTTCACCGCTTTGACAATCATGAAAATCACGAAGCCGATGATGACGAACGTGACAATGGTGTTCAGAAATACACCATATGCCATGACGCTGGCACCTGAAGCACGGGCCATTTCCAGCGTCGCGCCATCGGGTACTGGGGTGCCGCCTTCCTTCATCACCCAGTAGAGATTCGTGAAATCGGTACCGCCCAATGCGAGGCCAACGGCGGGCATGATGACATCGTCCACGAGGGATTTGACCACGGCACCAAAAGCGATGCCAAGCACCAAGGCGACGGCCAAATCGAGGACGTTGCCTTTCATGATGAATTCCTTGAATTCCTTGATCATCGCCATGAACTGCGCCAAAGGGAGACAGGGAAAAACCGGGAGCCGAGGCCGTGGCGGTATGGGTGGCGAAGAACCGCCTTTCAATGCAAAAAATGCGTGGGGCCTAGCCGTGGGGGCCACCGGGACCAAGGAGCAAACCCACGGTTCCGGGATCAGGTTTTCGAGTGGCCCAGGCGAGGTTTTGCTTGGCGTGCTCGGGTTTGCCCATACCGACGAGGGCGGTGTGGACGCCTGGCACGGAGCGGGCAAATTGCATGGCGGTCTCCAAGTCGGATTCCGTTAGCAACGCTTCAGCCCACTCGGGGGCGATGCGGCCCTTGAGCTCCGTTTGGGCCAGCGAGCAGGACCCTTGAACGTAGACACCCAAGTCTTTGCATGCCTGTAGCGCGGTGTGGTCGCCAAATTTCCAGGGTTGGCTCGGCGAAAGTGCCGCCTCGGCCATGGCCAAATTTACGGGGAGTTGCACCGCTCGGAAGCGATGTTCAGAGGCGCGCCTACCAAGAGACATGGCTGCTTGGCCCGCTTCATGGAGCACCTTCACCAGTGGCAAGTGGCTGGGGTGCCCAGGTCCGGCACGAAGGCCGGTCCACGTGGCAATGCCGTAGATGCGAATCTGTCCCGCGTCGGCTGCCTCTTCAAGCACCACAAATGCTGCCCTGAGTCGATCCATCAAGACTGCCTCGGGCACCGATTGCAACTGGTGCTCAGGGTTGTGAACGTGATAAACATCAATGCACTCCACCCCGAGCGCCTCCCGGCTGCGTTGAATCTGTGCCCGCAGGAACTCTGGATCTAAGCTATGGCCTGCCACGTGGGAATCAGGGTCCAATTCGGGCACCCACTCAGAATCGTCCGCGTCACGGTGCAAAAATCCAGCCTTGGAGGAAATCAACACCTCATCCCGGGAGCCGCCCGCCGCAACGAATGCCGCAAGGGCCTTTCCGAGGTCTCGCTCCGAGCAACGATCTCGATAATTGCTGGCGGTGTCCAGCACATTCACGCCTCCTTGCAAGCACGTCAACGCGGCCTCCGAGTAAGCGGCGCGGGCTTCTGGGGTGGTGTCGCCAAGATACGAACCCATGCCGAGGCTGCTCACGTGCAACCCGCCAATGGAATGCATGGCATGATTCGGGTGCCTTGCGGCAAATCGAGCCGTGCCCTCCGGTGTTGCGCGGCCAGCAATCATTCAGCCACCGCTTGCCGCAGACAGCAACAACAACTCATCAGCGTCAAACAACACCGAATCGTCAGGAATCGGCGTGGCATCTCGCACACAGACAATCACGTCAATAGGCTCGCCAACCGCCTCAATCAGGTCCTTCACCGTGGCGCCCTCGGGCAAATCCACCGAACGATCGTCTTGACGGCGGGGACGGAAACGCACATGGACGAGCATAGGGCACCAAAAAGACTCAGGACACATCGAGCAAAAAAACTCGACCTGACAGGAAAAGGGAACGCCAGCTGCAGGATTTGAACCTGCGTGGTCAGAGACCAGCGGATTTCGAATCCGCCGCACTACCTAGCTATGCGAAACTGGCACGCAATGAGCGAATGAGCAGGCCGGAACACACCTGACCTGCCGGAATCCAAGCGGCCACTTGCCCCCTGGACAGACCCGGCCAGATGCGCTCGGTATATGCCGGTTTCGAGGCGAACTGCTGGACGGTACGTTGATGATGCATCCAGACCTAGAACGTGTGTGCGCTTCGCGTCCACACTGTCAATCGTCATTATCTGTGTCCTTTTTTCTGGATGTCTCCAAGAAGGGCCCAGTCCATCCAACCCCGTTAGCCGCGTGGCGGGGGATGCTTGGACATACTCGCCGGTACAGGGAGCTAGTGATGGTTGGACCGAATGGCTTGTGGAGGACTCCCCAAGCCAATTCTTGCTCGTGCGTGCATTTGACAATTCCTCGATGTACGAACTGTCTTGGGGCAACGCAGAAGGGATGCTCGGGTGGGCAATGATTGACAAAGAAGAGGAGTCACTCCAAGTATCGCTCGTCTATGAGGGGCCCTGCGGTTACCCATTGACATTCCACGCCCTCCCCGCTGCCACTATGGATTGTCAGGGGTTGTTCCATATCCAAGAGGATGGCGGCGAAGCCAGAACACTCATTGAGGCGCGACCCACACAAGCCGTAGCAACCCTTGATGCTCACGAAGAGGAACTGTCATGGGGTTCCTTTGTGACACACCCGGTCCGAGTGGATTTCTCCATTGGTGCAGTCGGGGGCGTCAATCCCCCGGATGGAGTTGTGTACCACTTTGCCGATGATTTATGTGCGCCGCCTCGCATTGATCGGGTCGACATCGACGGACTGGTGGAGAAGCGCTGGGCCCTTCAAGGTGCTCGGTGTGGTGGTGAGGTCCTTGGAGCCGCTCCCGCTGAAATTCCTGAAGACATCCTCGCCCTAGCGGACTTGGAGATCCTGGTGTCTGCCGTGCGCATTTGCGACCAACCGCCACTCGTAGTTGGCCCTCCGGGTGTCCCTGTAGATGCGTTTGGAGCCTCTTGCCCAGCCACTATGTTTTCCCAGCGCGTCAACGCCTATGCATCCGCAAATATCACCTTCCGACTCGACTGGCAAGCCAGCAGCGAAGTGGCCGAGCACACCCTCCAAGTAGGAACGCAATTCGTGTCCGGCGCTGCGCCTCCAATCTGGCTCAATGTCACCTTTGCCCAACTGGAAGCTGCCGAATCCGTCTCAGCCTATGCCCTGGCCCGCGATGACATTTCGCCCTACAAGATCACGGCACAGTATCAGATGCCTCACTTGGAGGGCTATTCCTTTGGACCTCTCCGCATTCAATAGAGAAAATCGATATCAGCGGTCACGCGGCAATGGGTGAAGTTTGGGGGGTGTATGTTGGATTCAGTCCCCAGCAATGGGGGCAGGTAAGTGAATCAA
>JBFJXT010000061.1:0-9838 GCA_041623015.1 Thermoplasmatota archaeon
ACCCTGGGCACCCGGACATCGTTGCCAAGACGGTTCCTGTCATTCGCACGCTTTCTGAGCAATTCCCCACCTTCGGCATTTGCTACGGCAACCAATTGGTCAGCCGCGCTTGGGGCGCCACCACCCACAAGATGAAGTTCGGCCACCGAGGCGCCAACATTCCGGTGCGCGATGAAGCGACGGGAACCGTGCGCATCACCAGCCAAAACCATGGCTTTGCAGTGGATGGCGACAGCATCGATGAGACGCAATTGCGCATCTGGGAGCGCTGCCCCAACGACGGCACCGTGGAAGCGCTCATGCACGAGTCGCTGCCGGTGTTTACTACGCAGTACCACCCCGAGGCTTGCCCCGGGCCGTGGGACTCTGGACACTTGTTTGACGCCTTCTTGGAGTTGGTCGAGCAAGTGAAGGCGGGCACCTTCAAGGCCGGTACGTTCCCAGGCATTCACGCCAAGGGTGTTGCTCCGCTACCCGCTACCAAAACGATCGCAGTGGCTTAGACTGGGTTGGATAGGTACACAGTTCGGGCTTCGTCCCCGTCCACCACGGTCACGATGGCTGGGGGATTGGACCCGAGGGATTGCAACAACCCGGTGCGATAGGCGTCGTCTCGAAGATCACCCACGCGGTGGCTGTCGGCCTCTCCATCGGAGCCAATGATGGCAAACACGTCATCGTCGTCCAGTCCCACCAGTTGATCCATGATGGCGGCAAGATCCCGGGCGTATTGGGCCATGGCGCGGGCGCGGGCTTTCTCGAAGCGCCGTTGCTGCATGGCCCCCGCGACGGCAGTGATGGGCACGACGATGTGACGCGCCACCCACGAGAGCCCATTCACGACGCGGTCCACGAGTGACCCCATGCCATTGGCGGCGCGGTTCAAGCCTGCGGCGAGGCGTCGGATGGGTCGTGGGGTGAATGCTCCGGCGCCTAGGCGTAGGGCCTCCGCTTGTTCCAGGCTCCATACATACCATGCGGGGGCGGTGTCGGCGCTCCGGGCCCGTAGCCACATGAACGTGGCGAGATATACCGTGGCACCGATTGCGCCCAGGGGCAACAGCGTCGTCATGGGTAGGAAGGCCAAGACGAATCCAAAGTACAGGAAATAGGCCCCAACGGCGTAAGCCACGGCAACCGATCGTCGCCATTTCCAAATGTCATGTCCGGGCAGGGGGCGAATCGGCAATGCACTGGTTGCTAGGCCCACGAGGGCAACTTCCATCGCTTGATCCACTACGGCGTAATTCCAACGGTAGCCAACCCACAAGAAGGGCAAAAGCAGCGCCAGAAACACCGTCATGCTGGCAATGGCGCGAATGCCTTCCACGTGGGGCGGTTCGTCGTCGGTGCCGTCGTCGTCCTCGTCGCGAATTTCCTCAACGTAACCCGGGTAACCGAACGGCGTGCGGAAAATGACGGCGGAAGCCACGAGGCTGATGGCGCCTGAGCCAAGGAATCGAACGGTGGTTGTGGCGCGGCTGGCAAATCCAAGCAGCGCTTCCACTCCGAGAGCCGCCGCCACGAACAACATGGACACGCCGCCGGCGACGGGCAGGGCCTCCGAGTAGGGCCCCCAGGCGTAGGAAGACAATCCCTCGAAGGCAAAGAACACCATCACGAGCACCAGCGTCAAGGCCAAGGCAAGCCAGGATGCAAGTCGCTTTCCTCGGCCGCCGCTTCGCAGGGCCAGGTGGTCTTCACCCACGGCCATGAGGCTCTCTTTGCCAATTTGTGCAGCTGCCATGGCCGCTCGGCTTCCAAGGGTGGATCCGACGGCGCTTCCTCCGGCGGCCAGGGCCGTGGTGGTTCCAACGACTGCCGCGGTGGTGCTCAGGTCTTGGCGAGCATTCTGAATGGTCACATCCAAGGACGCCACCGTCGCATTGGCGCGAATCGCGTGCAGGGTGTAGGGCCCATTGTCTAGGGTGCGGGTGTCCAAATCCGCTTCATTCTTGGGAGACAACACCTTGCCGCCGCCACTGGAATACCGCAACTCGAGGTGGGTGGCATCCGTGGGATTCTCCATGCGAATCTGAATCAATCCAGACACGAAATCCAAATCCACTGGCTCTCCGTCTTGAAACACCACCAATGCAGGGTCTTCAGGGGCGAGCGCCGCCGGCTCATCAGTTGGCCAAATCTTCACCACGAGGACGCCGGCCAGAATAATTTCTAGCAGCAATGCCACAGCAAGAACGGTGCGCACGGGGTCCGCGCGCTGCGATTGACGAGGGGACACCGAGGCCGCCAAGATGGCCCCACAGGCCGGCCGGGCTGATAACTTTCAACCCTTCATCGCCCACATCGCCCAAAATCAGCCAAAAATCCGGTTTCGGCGGTGCCTTCACGACCGTTGCCTTTTTTGGGGCCTCGGGGTGCGCCGTCAGGTCGGGGCCGCGTACCTGACCGCCTGGGAGCCTCTTGATGCCCAAGCGAATCCACATCCGTAACAATCTCAACACTGGTAGCGCACCGATTCACCTCGGACTCGCCGCCACAATCAACGCCCGAGCAGTGCCTTCGGCGACACAAAATTTGGCCGCACCAAGCGCCGCCCCCAAGAACGGGCACGCAACCAGCGGCATGGGAGGTGCAATTCATGCCTAAGCGCACAGACGTCAAGAAAATCCTCATCATCGGCAGCGGCCCGATTCAAATCGGCCAAGCAGCCGAATTCGACTTCAGTGGCAGCCAAGCGTGCCAATCGGCCCGCGAAGAAGGCTACGAAGTTGTCCTCGTGAACTCCAACCCGGCCACAATCCAAACGGATGTGGAAATGGCCGAGTCGGTCTACGTGGAACCCCTCACCCTCAGCAGCCTCACCCAAATCATCGAAAAGGAACGCCCCGACGGTGTTCTGGCCGGCATGGGTGGACAAACCGCCCTCAACTTGGTGTCCGAACTGGCCGAAGCCGGTGTCATGGAGAAGTACGGCGTGCGCCTCCTCGGAACCCCCCTTGGCGCCATCGAAGACGCCGAGGACCGCGACTTGTTCAAGAAAGTCATGGAGCGCATCGGAGAACCGGTCCCCAAGGCAACCGTCGCCGAAACCGTGGACGAATGTGTCCGCATCGCCGAAGAAGAAATCGGCCGCGACCCCGTCCTAATTCGCCCCGCATACACGCTTGGCGGCCTCGGCGGTGGGGTTGCCCACAGTCGCGAAGAACTGCGCGAAGTGGCCGCAAAGGGCCTCGCCTACAGCCGCATTCACCAAGTGCTCATCGAAGAGAGCTTGCTTGGATGGCGCGAATACGAATACGAAGTGATGCGCGACGGCGCCGACAACTGCATCGTCGTGTGCAGCATGGAAAACCTCGACCCCATGGGTGTTCACACGGGCGAATCTATCGTCGTGGCCCCTGGACAAACCTTGTCCGACCGCGACCACCAAATGCTGCGCGCTGCCAGCCTCAAGTGCATTCGCGCCCTGAAAATCGAAGGCGGCTGCAACGTGCAGTTTGCCTTTGATCACAACACCGGTCAATACCGCGTCATCGAAGTGAATCCCCGCGTGAGCCGCAGCTCGGCCCTCGCAACCAAAGCCACCGGCTACCCGATTGCTCGCGTGGCAACCAAGATTGCCCTCGGCATGACGCTGGATGAAATTCCCAACGCCATCACGGGCCAAACCGTGGCCGCATTCGAGCCAAGCCTCGACTACGTCATCACCAAGATTCCCCGCTGGCCCTTCGACAAGTTCCGCACCGTTGACCCTCGACTTGGAACCCAAATGAAGAGCACTGGCGAAGTGATGAGCATCGGTCGCAACATCGAAGAGAGTCTCATGAAGGCGGTCCGCAGCCTCGAAGTGGACGCCGACAGCCTCGATGCACCCGAAAAGTGGAGCGACGACGAACTGGTGGAGCTTCTCGAAGTGGCCACCCACATTCGCCTCTGGGCCGTGGCCGAAGCGCTGCGCCGAGGCTGGAGCGTGGACCGCGTCTACGAATTGTCCGGCTACGGGCCGTTCTTCCTCAACAAAATCAAGAACGTCCTCGACGCCGAAGCCGCCTACGTGGCCGACCCGTCCGATGACAACTTGCTGGCCGCCAAGCGCTTTGGAATCCCCGACGTGCTCTTGGCTCGCGCCAGTGGCCAAACAGAAGACGCCGTGGCAGCTCAGCGCACCAAGGCAGAAATGGTCCCCGACTTCAAAATGGTAGACACCTGTGCCGCCGAATTCGAAGCCGTCACCCCCTACTACTACAGCAGCTACGATCCGATCGACACCGGCGCCCATTTGCCTGCCGATCGCGATGCCGCCGACCGCCGCAAGCGCTGCCTCGTGCTTGGCTCCGGTCCCATCCGCATTGGCCAAGGAATCGAATTCGACTACTGCTGTGTCCACGCTGCGTGGGCCCTGCGCGAGGAAGGTGTTGCCGCCATCATCCTCAACAACAACCCCGAAACCGTCAGCACGGACTTCGACACCAGTGACCGGCTCTACTTTGACCCGCTCACCCTCGAAGATGTGATGAACGTCATCGAGCGCGAAAAGCCCGACGGTGTCCTGGTGCAATTTGGTGGCCAAACCGCCATCAACCTCGCCCTGCCCCTGGAAGAAGCCCTCGCCGCTCGACCCGACCTCAAAACGGAGATCTGGGGCACCCCGCCAAGCGCCATTGACTTGGCCGAGGACCGCGACAAATTCAACCAACTCATGGACAAGCTCGGCGTCAAGCAACCCGACGCCGGCATCGCGCTCAGTGACGAAGAAGCCGTGGTCATCGCCAACCGCATTGGCTACCCCGCCCTCGTGCGCCCTAGCTACGTGCTTGGCGGCCGCGCCATGCAAGTGGTCCACAACGAAGCGGAACTACGAGACTACGTGCGTGACGCCGTGCGCGTGAGCAAGAAACACCCACTCCTGGTGGACCGCTTCTTGGCCCGCGCCATCGAAATCGACGTGGACGCCGTCTGCGACGGCAAAGATGTGCTCGTTGGCGCCGTGATGGAACACGTGGAAGAAGCCGGTGTTCACTCCGGTGATTCCACCACCGTCATTCCGCCCCAAAACCTGCCCATTGACATCATCCAGCGCGTGGAAGCACACACCCGTGACATCGCCCTGGCGCTTGGCACTCGTGGACTCATCAACATTCAATTCGCGGTGAAAGCCGGTGACATTTACATCATCGAAGCCAACCCGCGAAGCAGCCGAACCGTGCCCTACGTGGCCAAAGCCACCGGCATTCCCTTGGCAAAGATCGCCGCCAAGATCACCCTCGGCATGAGCCTCGAAGAACAAGGCGTGCTCACCAAGGCTCCGACGCAGAAGCTGCGCCACGTGGCGGTCAAGGCTCCGGTGTTCCCCTTCCTGAAGCTGCCTGGCGTGGATGCAGTGCTTGGCCCCGAAATGAAGAGCACCGGCGAAGTGATGGGCATCGCCATCGACTACCCCACTGCCTACGCCAAGGCAATGGAAGCCGCCGGCAACCCCCTACCCACCGAAGGCACCGTCTTCGTCTCCGTGGCCAAGGCAGACCGCCCCCGCATCCTCGGCATCACTCGCCGCCTCGTGGCGGTTGGCTTCGACCTCGTTGCCACCGAAGGCACCGCAGCGGATCTTCGCGAAGCCGGCCTCGCAGTCACCACGGTGCACAAGCTCCACGAGCGCAAGAGTCCCGACGCCATTGACTTGATCAAGACCGGCGGCATTCAGCTCATCATCAACACCCCCAACGAGTTGATGGAAGACACCCAAATGCGCGACGGCTACCAAATGCGCCGCGCCGCCGTGGAAGGCCAAGTGCCATTCCTAGCCACCGTGGAAGCAGCCGAAGCCGCCATGGAAGCAATCGTCGCCAAGAAGGCACTCCACGGTCGCTTCCCGGTGCAAAGCCTGCAAACCTACGCAAAGCGCTGGCAAGAGGTGCTCGATGCGTAAGGACCTCGCCGCCATCGTCTGCTGCCCCGAGGACCGAGCCAAGCTCACCCTCGACGCCAAGAAAGTCGACGAACACGAAGACGTGCAGGAAGGCACCCTCACCTGCACCCAATGCGGCTTCGTCTACCCAATCGAGGCAGGAATTCCAAATTTGCTGCCCCCCGAGTACCACGTGGACGCCGTCAAGCCCTCCAAACCGGCTGCACCGGCTTCACAGGAAACCTCGTAGGCTCCCCGGCTTCGCCCTTCAGAGCCCCTACGAATCGGCCCAAAAGCATCACGAAAACCGTGGCGGGCCCTTCCACTGGAACCCCCCAGCGCAAGCCCTCGCCAGGGTCCAATATGGGTCCGAGTGGGCCGCTACGAACCCTTTATCCAAAGTGCCGACTTGACTTAGGAATACGGGATGGTCATGGGCGAATCGGTCGCTTTGGGGAGCGGAAAGCAAGCCGGCAACGAACCGGCAAAAGAGGCCTTTGGAGGCGCCGAAGAGGGACTTCGTCCTAGCGACGACGGCCCCGCCCGCCAATTGCACCACAAAGTGTTCGAGCCAGGAGAAGAACCACTCCTAGCACCCAACAAGGACCGCTTCGTCCTGTTTCCCATCAAGCACAACCGCATCTGGGAGATGTACAAACAACAAGAAGCATCCTTCTGGACCGCCGAAGAAATCGACCTAGACCAAGACAAAAAGGACTGGGACGCCCTCGCCGACGGCGAACGGCACTTCATCAAACACGTCCTCGCATTCTTCGCAGCCAGCGACGGCATCGTCCTCGAAAACCTCGCCGTGAACTTCATTCGCGAAGTGCAAATCCCCGAAGCCCGCTGCTTCTACGGTTTCCAAGCCATGATGGAAAACATCCACGCCGAAACCTACAGCCTCCTCATTGACACCTACATCTCGGACCCCAAAGACCGAGACTACCTCTTCCACGCCATCGACAACATCCCAGCCGTCAAGAAAAAAGCCGACTGGGCCATGCGCTGGCTCACCAAGAAACGCGGCGCCACCTTCCCCGAGCGCCTTGTCGCCTTCGCAGCCGTTGAAGGCATCTTCTTCAGTGGCAGCTTCTGCGCCATTTTCTGGCTCAAAAAACGCGGCCTCATGCCCGGCTTGACATTCAGCAACGAACTCATCAGCCGCGACGAAGGCCTCCACTGCGAATTCGCCGCCGAACTCCACGGCATGCTCCGCAACCCCGCCGATCAACAAGCCATCACCGCCATGATCGCCGACGCCGTGGAAATCGAGAAAGAATTCATCACCGAAGCCCTCCCCGCCGGCCTCATCGGCATGAACAACAAACTCATGGCCGAATACATCGAATTCGTCGCAGACCGCCTCCTGGTCATGCTCGGCGTCCCCAAACTCTACGACGCCAAGAACCCCTTCCCCTGGATGGAAATGATCAGCCTCCAAGGAAAAACCAACTTCTTCGAAAAGCGCGTCGGCGACTACCAAAAGGCAGGCGTCATGAGCGGCATCAAAGGCGAAGACAACGTCAAACAGACGCGGTTCTCGTTGGATGAAGACTTCTAGCGCCAAGTAGTGCGGCTCGGAGCTGGAGAGTCTTGGCGCCATGGTGTCGGGGCTCAGCTCGATGCCCCGGGTTCCTCAAAATTTGGATTTTTGAGAGATTCCAAAGTTGCCAATTTCCAATTTGGGCATGCGGGTGTGGGATACTTCGGCCGTGGCGCTCTGGCAATTTCCCAAACATCATTCCATTTTCTCCAATAGTATTCCAGATTTCCACTGGAGTCAATAGGAAACACTGCCCAACTTAAGCTCTAAAACCCACCCCAACGGCACCTTTGGGACCACTGCAACCCATCGAACCGGTGTGACCTGTCTGCCCGCGCCAACAGGTCTTTTACAGAACTGGCCTTGACATCATTCTACGGGATGCACACGCTATTGGCAACGGCCTGGGAAGGTCAGCCATTGAGCGAGCAGCTTGTGGGGAACGCCCATGACGATGAAGGTCATTAACCGCAAAGGAGAGAGCGAAGAGGTCCGGTTCGATAAGATCCAGGACCGGATCAGTGGCCTAACGTATGGGCTACACTCGAGCGTGGACGTCGCCGAGGTGACCAAGAAGGTCATCGAAGGCATGGCTGACGGCATCACCACGCGCCAATTGGACAAATTGGCATCCGAGACGGCCGCGTCCATGATGACGACGCACCCGGATTACGGCAAACTTGCCGCCCGTATCGCCGTCAACGATTTGCACAAGCAAACCCAAGACTCCTTCGCTGCCACCATCGAGACTCTGTACTCGTACATTGACCCGAAGACTGGCAAGCACGCGCCGCTCATCGCTGACGATGTCTTGGAAATCGTGCGCAACAACGCCGACACCCTCGACGCCGCCGTTCGATTCGAGCGCGACTACGAGTACGACTTCTTTGGCTTCAAGACCCTTGAGCGCAGCTACCTCTTGAAGGTGGACAACGAAATCGCCGAGCGCCCCCAGCACATGCTGATGCGCGTCAGCGTCGGCATCCACAAAGAGGACATCGCCAGCGCCCTCGAAACTTACGAACTTCTGAGCCAAGGGTACTTCACCCACGCCACGCCCACCTTGTTCAATGCAGGAACGCCCCGCAGCCAAATGAGCAGCTGCTTCCTGTTGGACATGAAGGACGACTCCTTGGAGGGCATCTATGACACCCTCAAGCAATGCGCCATGATCAGCAAGTCTGCTGGTGGCCTCGGCCTTGCCATCCACAAGGTCCGCGCACAAGGCAGCTACATCCGTGGCACCAATGGCGCCAGCAACGGCCTCGTGCCGATGCTCCGTGTCTTCAACAACACGGTTCGCTACGTGGACCAAGGTGGCGGCAAGCGCAAGGGCGCCCTGGCTGTTTACCTCGAACCCTGGCACGCGGACATCGTCGAATTCCTGCAACTGCGCAAGAACCACGGCGTCGAAGAACAACGCGCTCGCGACTTGTTCTACGCCATGTGGATTCCTGACTTGTTCATGAAGCGCGTCGAGGAAGACAGCACGTGGAGCCTCATGTGCCCCGACGAGTGTCCTGGCTTGGACGAAGTGTACGGCGACGAATTCGAAGCCCTCTACACCAAGTACGAAGCCCAAGGCAAGTTCCACAAGCAAGTGCGTGCCCGTGAAGTCTGGGAGGAAATCCTCGGCGCTCAAATCGAGACCGGTACCCCCTACATGCTCTTCAAGGACAACGTCAACAAGAAGAGCCAACAGAAGAACATCGGCATCATCCGCAGCAGCAACCTGTGCACGGAAATCGTCGAGCACACCAACCCCGACGAAGTGGCTGTGTGCAACCTCGCCAGTCTAGCCTTGCCCAAGTTTGTCAACTCGGAGAAGCAAGAGTACGACCATGAGGGCTTGTTCAACGTGGTTTACCACGCCGTTCGCAACCTCAACAAGGTCATCGACCTCAACTACTACCCGGTCGCTGAAGCCAAGCACAGCAACCTGAAGCACCGCCCAGTCGGGTTGGGTGTTCAGGGCCTCGCGGATACCTTCGCGATGCTGGGCATGCCGTTCGACGGCGACGAAGCCAGCCAACTCAACAAGGACATCTTCGAGACCATTTACTTCGCTGCCCTCACCAGCAGCAAGGACGTCTCGGCAGAACTCGGTCCCTACGACACTTTCGCCGGTAGCCCTGCCAGTGAAGGTGTGCTGCAGTTCGACATGTGGGGCGTTCAGCCCACCTCCGGTCGCTGGGACTGGACCACGCTCAAGAGTCAAATCAAGGAGCACGGTCTGCGCAACAGCCTCCTCGTGGCGCCCATGCCCACGGCCAGCACCAGCCAAATTCTTGGCAACAACGAGTGCTTCGAGCCGTTCACGAGCAACCTCTACACCCGCCGCACCTTGAGCGGGGAGTTCGTCGTCCTGAACAAACACCTGGTGAAGGACCTCATTCAAATTGGCCTGTGGAATGACGAAATCA
>JBFJXT010000062.1:0-9704 GCA_041623015.1 Thermoplasmatota archaeon
ATCCGAGGGGCCGGAGGCCCCTAGGTTTGGGAAAAGGGTCCAACGGGTGCCGGTACCCGCATTGTGATTCAGGCGATTTTGGATAGCTAATCGGCTGATCTGAACCGAAATTTCGGCGCCTCGCTACTTTTTTGCCATCTTTCTCCAAACCCGCCACGATTGGCACAATTCCTACAAATTGCGCCCCAACTTTTGGGCCTGCGCCCTTTTGCCTCCACAACGCTTAATCAGCTTCCCGGGTCGGCGAAGCACATGCGTGCATTCCTGCTAACGAGCGTTCTCCTGCTCGTGACTTTCGCGGGTTGCTTAGAGGACGATTCCTCTGACGACTCCAGCAAAGATTTGATCATCGATCCTAGCAAGGGCCCCGGTTCCGTCTCCGGTCACCCTGCCTTTGGGTTCGTCACCAACGACGACTTGGTGGCCTCTGAGAACGCCACCGTTCCCCGCCCGGCCCGCGACGACGCTGGCATGGTCATTCCTCCCGGCGTCGACGCCTGGATGAAGCCCGCCTACAAGCCCCTCCCCGAATCCCTGAGTGGCATGGAATTCCTGAGCCGCAGCAGTGGCTCCGAGGGCACCCAAGGCATCGGTGTGTTCGGTCCCCTCGCCGTGGCCGGTGGCAACCCACTTCAAGTGGTTGACATCAGCGACGTCACCAACCCCCACGTCATCGGTGAACTCCCCGACGTCCCCGTGCGCGACGCCGACTTCATCATCTACCCCGACGGCCGCCTCGTTGTGGTCACCACCGGCGGTGGCAGCCAAATGTACTTCGTGGACATCACGGACGCTTACGAACCCGTCCTCGTTGGCCAATTGGACACCCCCCACGCGAACCACAACCTCGCCGTGGTACCCGGAACCCCCATTGTCTACAACAGCCCCAGCAACGGCAACGGTGAACCGCTTGCCCCCACCGTCGGCAACCCCTCCAATGAAGGCATCGCATACACCGACATCATCGACGCCGCCGACCCCGCCAACCCTGTGCTGGTGCAAGAATGGCAAAACGGCTACGGCTGCCACGATGTCAGTTTCTACATGAACCCGGCCGAAGACAAGTTCCGCGGCTACTGCGCAGGCATTGAAGCCCTGCAAATCTGGGACCTCAGCAACGTCACCGCCCCCACCGTGCTCAACACCTGGGGCTGGCCCGCTCTCGGTGTCCACGACACCGGCGCCGTGAGCCTCGTCACCTTCGCTCACCTTGCCATCGTCAACCACGACGCCAGCATCCTGATTCTCGGCGACGAGACCGGCGGCGGCGCTGCCCCTGGCTGCGACGTGGGAATCCACGCCCAAGGCACCACCGTGTCCGGCCCGCTTGGCAATTTGTGGTTCTACGACATAACCGATGAAATGAACCCGATTCTGCAAGGCCACGTGAGCCCCAGCGCCTACGAGCAACGCGGATCCTGCACCGCTCACTTTGGCAAGGTCATCGAAGACACCAACCACGTGGTCATGGGCTTCTACAGCGCCGGTGTTGCACTGGTTGACTTCACCGACCCCGAGAACCCCTACATCAAGAACCGCTACGCTCCCATGGAAACCAGCGGCGCTTGCCCTGGCCCCGTCGGCGGCGACAACTGCCCCCAGACCGGCAGCCTCTGGGATGTCTGGTACCACAGTGGTTACTTGATCACCGGTGACATGACCTTCGGCGTCGAAATCCTAGAACTCAACTAGGCCTCAGTCAAAGCGCCTTGCGCTCCTTTTCCTTTCTTTTCCCTCCCTTTTTCACTTTGGCCCTGCCCCCGTTGAGTGGGCAAAGGCATCCAATTCAGCTCTGTGGCCCAGCCGCCGCGCCATGGAATAAAGCAAGGCCTCCGCCGCAACCTTGAACCCCGAAGGCTGGAATCGGCGCCCATGAAGTTCCTGAAGGCGGCCGTGGCCGTCATCATATTCACCGCCGGCCTCGCCGGTTGTCTCGACAGCACAGAAGGCCCATTGGACCCCGACACGGATGGCATCAAGGGGACCTTCGTTCCCGGTCCCGGCAGCCACCCCGCCTACGGCTACCCCACTGCGGCTGACTTGCCCGTCAAGGGCGAACCCGGCCCCGGTCTGCCAGATGACTGGCGCAAACCCCTCTCCTTGGATTTGCCCGACCCGATCAGTTCCTTCAGCCACCTGGGTCAAGTTGCAGGCGTTGAGAGTGGCGCCGGCATCGCTATCTTCGGCCCCTACGTCTACGTGGGCGCCTACGACAGTGACTCCTTCTGGGTCGTCGAATTGGACGACATCACCCAACCCAAACTTCGCGGATTTACCGAAGCCAAGGCCGGAGACGCGGACGTCATCGCATACCCCGACGGGCGCCTCGTTGTGGTCACCGCAACCCGTGGCCAGAGCATGCTCGTGGTTGACGTGACCGACCCAGACGCTCCCGAACTCATCAGCGTCATCGACACCGTCCACGGCAACCACAACCTCGCGATTGTGCCCGGTACCCCCATCGTCTACAACACCGGCAGTTCAGGAGACGACGGCAGCGTGGAAATCTACGACTTGTCCGACCCCCTCGCCCCGGTCCTCGCCAATGACTGGCTCGAAGGCGCAAGCTGCCACGCAGCCAGTTTCTACATCAATGCCGACGAAGGCCGCTACCGTGGCTACTGCGCCGGCATCGAAACCACCGAAATCTGGGACGTCACCGACCCACTGAACCCCACCATCATCAGCCGCGTTCCGTTCCCCACAGGCGGCGTTGACAGCGGCGTTGGCGGCGTTGCCCCAGCCAGCTTTAGCCACTTGGCCATGCCCAACCACGACGGAACCGTCATGATCGTCGGCGACGAAACCGGCGGCGGCGCGGCTCCTGGCTGCGATGCTTACCAAAACGTGGCCGGTGTCACAGTCACTGGACCCCTTGGTAACTTGTTCTTCTACGACATCACCGACGAAGCCAACCCGGTCCTTCGTGGTAGCATCAGCCCCGGCGCCGAGAGCCAACGCGGCTCCTGCACGGCCCACTTTGGCGGCATCGTCGAAGACCAAGCCCTCGTGGTCATGGCGTTCTACTCCAGCGGCATCGTGCTCGTGAACTTCGATGACTTGGACAACCCGCGCATCGTGGATACCTGGGGCCGCACCGAGAACGACCAAATCTGCACCCTCTGCGGTGTCTGGGATGCCCAGTACTACCAGGGCGCCGTCATCAGTGGCGACGTGGACCGCGGCATGGATGTGCTCGGCTTCCTGTAAGCACTGAGGCATCGAACGACGCCAAACCTCCTTCCTTCCCCTTCATCCTGTCCCTTCTATCCATCCCTCATTCCACTTTTTGACATCGCGGCCAACGACGCTGGCCGAGGCCGAGGTTTGAGGCCGAAAGCAATCCTTTCGAAACCCCATCAAAACCATCCAATGGTGGACAAAAGGGGCAACAACGCATTGCAGGACCGCTTGAGAAGCCAAACGTTCAACAATTGGGTTCAAACTGCATCGCTTGATTTTCTATGACTCGATCCTTCCTTCGTGCCCTCGCATCCGGCGTGGGCGCCTCCCTTGTCATCGGGTTTGGCCTGATGATCACCATGATTGTTTTTGACGCCACCAGTGGAAGCGGCGGCGAATCACTATTTTTCCTCGTGATGATTTTCATGTTCACCATCCTCAGCGGCACGCTCACGGGGGCGCTGCTTGGATCCATTTCAGCCCGCCACGCGCCCAGCCGGCTCTCTGCATCGGGCGCAGGGGCGCTCACGGGCCTCATTGGGCAGTTCATGATTATCGTCATGATGTTCACCGCCGCCGGAATCATCGCCGCGTCCGACTCTGGCAGTGACACGGTCCTGCTAGGAGATGGAGAGGAATCGTCTGCCCTCGAATGGTCTGAATTTGGACAGGCCCTGCTGTTCCTGGTTCCTGCAACCTTCGTGGCCGCCCTTGTCGCGCCCCTATCGTTCACTCAACCAACTGGCGAGGGGATGGTGGGTGCGCCCTGGAGCAAACACAGCCATGACTCTGGGGCGGGACACGACGACCACCACACCGCCGGACCCGACGCGCCCCTGGATGCGGAATCACCCCCGCCGGCAGGAGCTCGAAAATTGCGCTGCCCAGAGTGCTCCACGGTGATTCACGTGGCTCGCGGCGACCCGATTCGATGCAACGGATGTGGCCTCACCGGACGCAGCCCAGCCTAAATTCCCCTGTCGCCGCCTTTTTCTTCAACTTCTGCTCTGGTCTTGCCAATGGCATTCCCTTGGATCCCCGTCATCCTGGTAGTCGCAGTTGTCTTGCTGCTGCTCTGGATCATCGGGCTCTACAACAAATTCGTCCGACTTGAGAATCGTATTGACAACTCCTGGGCCCAAATCGACGTGCAACTGCAACGGCGCGGCGAATTGATCCCCAACCTCTTGGAAACCGTCAAGGGCTACATGAAGCACGAGCGAGAAACACTCGACTCGGTCACCCAAGCCCGCTCTGCGCTCATGAGCGCCAACAACCCCGCTGGCAAAATGGCCGCCGAAGGCATGCTCGAACAAGCCCTTGGCAAGTTGTTTGCCGTGGCTGAAGCATACCCTGACCTCAAGGCCAACACCAACTTCTTGCAACTGCAAGACGAGTTGACCCACACCGAGAACAAGATCGCCTTCACTCGCCAGCACTACAACGACAGCGTGCTTGCCTACAACAACGCGGTCGAAACCTTCCCCGCCAACATCATCGCCAACGCAACCAACCGCAAGGAGAAGCCCATGCTAGAGGTCCCGGTTGAGAGCAAGGCCGTGCCGAAGGTACAGTTCTAGCATGAACGAACGCTGGATGCTGGAAGACCAGATCCGCCACAACAAACGCGTCACTGTTGGACTGTTCATCACGGTCTTTGTGATCTTGTGGCTCCTGGTGCTCGCCGTGGGCGTCGTGCTCAACTATCCGCCCGTGCTTACCGCAGGGTTCGCGCTTGTCTTTGGTGTGGTCTACCTCCTGATGGCCAGTGGCTTTAGCGTGGAAGCGATTCTCAAATCGAGTCGCGCCAGGCCCGCCAACCCGAAGGTGCGCGAAGAGAAACTGTTGCTCTACAAGGTGGAAGAGATGGCTTTGGCGGCTGGATTGCCGGTGCCGAAGGTCTACGTGACGCCCAGCCGGGACATCAATGCCTTTGCAACGGGTCGCAAGCCGGAAGAATCGGTCATTGCCGTCACCCAAGGCGCCCTCGTGCAATTGAAGCCGGATGAACTAGAAGGGGTGCTGGCCCATGAAATGAGCCACATTCTCAACTGGGACATCCGAATTCAAACCTACTCCATTGCCCTCATTGGCCTCATCGCCATGTTGGCAGAGATGGTGTTCTACAGCATGTTCTTTGGTGGTCGTGGTCGAGGCGACAGCAAAACTCACCCTGCCCTGATTGTCATCGCTTTGGTGCTCATCATCATCGCGCCGCTCTTGAGTCGCTTGGCGCACATGGCGATCAGTCGTAAGCGGGAGTACCTTGCCGACGCCACCGGAGCTCGCCTGACGCGAAACCCGGAAGGATTGGCCCGGGCGCTCGCCAAGATTGGTGGCATGGAGCCCCAAGATCCTCACCGAGGCGACAAAACGGTGGCAAGCCTCTACTTTGCCAACCCCTTCAAGCGGGTGCGCAAGGAGAGCTTGTGGAGCACCCACCCGCCGATTGATGAGCGCATCAGGCGCCTCAAGCAAATGTAGCGATCTTTGTTTGGCGGCTTCCCTTTCTCTCCTTATTCCCTTGCACCTTGGCGCGCCTGGGCGATTTTTCCTCGCGGCCCATCGGCCTCACTCAATCAATTTTAGTGCCGGTTCTGCCCCAAGGACATTGCGAAAAGCCAATACGGCAAAGAAGCACAGTAACCCCTGCTCATGTCCAAGCTCAGCCGGATTCGGCCGCAGGCCAGTGCAGTGCTGGTCGTAGACGACGAACCGGACCTCCTGGAGTCCCTCAAAGAGCTCTTGGAAGACTGCATCCCTGGCCTCGTGGTGCATACGGCCCCCGACGGTTACGAAGGCCTGCAGGTGCTTGAGAGCCAAGAAGTGGACTTGGTCATCAGCGACTTCAGGATGCCTGGCATGGATGGCATCACCTTCCTTTGCACGGCCCGTGAGCGCCACCCAAGTGTAGCCCGCATCCTCCTTACCGCCTACCCGGACAAGGAATTGGCCAGACAAGCGACTGAAGAGGCGATGGTGGAAACCTTCCTCACCAAGCCGCCGCGCATGAACGAATTGCTAGCAGCGGTCAACGCCGCTATCTTCAAAGGCCGCCAAACGGCGCGCTAATTCTGGAATTGACTCGATTAACACAGCACGTTGGCCACAAGGCCCATATGGGCACCGGGCCCTCGAAACGCATGCGTGTGGCGGCCCTGGTGGCCCTCCTAATGAGCAGCTTGGCATTGGCCGGTTGCATTGGTGGCGATGACAGTCAAGATTCGGCCACCGGCGACCCCAAGGAACTCCTAGACACTCTGTCTGAGAAGCTGTTTGAGATTCTGCCCGTGGAAGAACAGTGGATTACCGCCAACGACGGCAAGGACCTCCACCACGCCGTCTACCGCCCAGACACCGAAGACCCGGTGCCTGTGTTCATCAACTTCAGTCCCTACTGGGGAGACTCCGCAGAAGTGGGTGGCGACAACTTTGCCCAGTACATGATTAACGAGTACGTGCCCCGAGGCTACGCCGTCGTGCTTGCCTCCGTGCGCGGCACCGGCCACAGTGAAGGCTGCTTCCAAATTGGCGGCGACCGTGAAGTGGCCGACATGTACGACGTGGTTGACTTCTACGCCAACGCCGAATGGAGCAACGGCAACATCGCAGCAGGCGGCAAATCCTACGATTCCACCACCCAAAACGGCATGATCGCCAAGATGCCTCATCCGGCACTCAAGGGCATTTTCCACGTCAGCGGCATCACCGACATGTACCGCTACAACTACGTCAACGGCGTTCCCTACGCCTCCGGCGCCATCTTCAATACCTACTACTTTGGCCAAACCATTCACGAGTATGGCATCCCCGCGCCCCTTGGCACTGGCAGCCCCGGAGGCGCCTCCAGCTTCGATGAAGACGCTGACAGCTTGGCTCGACTTGCAGACGACGTGGCCTGCACCGAACTGGCCCCCCTGCAAGCCAGTGGTGTTGGCAGTGCCGCCACCGGGCTCAAGGATGCCTACTGGGTCGAGCGCGACTGGAACCGCTACATTGGCAGTTCTGACTGGAACGGCTCCATTTTCTTCGTCCACGGCCTACAAGACTGGAACGTCAAGCCAGACCACATCCTTCCCTGGACCGAAGCCCTGCCGGAATCCGTTCGCATCCGCGGGTGGCTCCACCAAGACACCGAAAACAACGGCCATGTCTACCCCATGCGCGACGACTGGAATCAAACCATGCTCGCCTGGCTCGACTCGGAACTCAAGGGCCGAAACACGGGCTTCTGGAATGCACCGGCATGGGACGTGCAAGGCACCGACATGAAGTGGCGCCAAAGTGCAACATGGCCCTCCCAAGAGCGCATCACCCTTGAGGAAGGCAGCACCACGCCGCCTGGAAACATCGCCGTTAGTGTTGCAGTGGACAACAGCATCACCAAGACGTTCGATGTGGCCAACGCGGGCATCCAAAACGCCACTGGCGCTGTTCGCATCAATGGTGTCATCAACATCGAATTCGAAGCGACGCCCACCATCGCAGATCCGATTCTCACCGCAGTTATCACTCTTGACGGGCGCTGGGTCGGCGAAGCGGTGCTTCGTGGCATTTACCAGGATGGATTGGACACCCCAACCCCGATTGTTCCTGGCCAAAAAATGGCGTTCGTCCTCGAAAGCTACCCTCTTGATTTGGTCGTGAAGGACGGTCAGAAGCTTGAGGTGACGCTAGGTGCCGAGCCCCGGTTTGCCCTTGCCAATCCCGCCTCCCGTACGCTCGTGGAATACGACGGGTCCAGCATCAAATTCAACGCCGGCTTTGCCAGCGCCGACAGCCGAACCCTCCAGCCCCTCGCAACACCCTGCTTTGCCTGCTAGCAACGGGCGCGTTCGCCACAAGCCTGAAGAGCGTGGGCTCTAGGTCAGCCTCATGCGCTGGATGCTCCTGGTCTCCCTGCTGACCCTCCCTGCCCTGGCGGGCTGCCTTGACGACAACGGAGGCACGGATGGGGTCAACAAGGACCCATCACTCGAATTGGCACACCTCACAGAGCCCATCTACGATGTGCTGGGTCACTTCGAGCACCGATTCATCGGCACCACCGGGATCCAGCTCTACGTGGATTACTACCTGCCTGACACCGGCGGCAAGGAAGTCCCCGTCATCCTCCTGATGACGCCCTACCAGGATCAAGACCCCATCACGTTGCCCGGAGAAGGCGGCGACCCCGCTGGCATCACTGGAGAAGATGCTCCCTACAATTCCTTCCTCGTGGATCACTTCGTGCCCCGGGGCTACGCCGTGGCCTTTGCGGATGTGCGCGGCAACCACAATGCCGGCGGCTGCATTGACCAAACGGGCCCCGAACAATGGCAAGACGGCTATGATTACGTGGAATGGCTCGGCACCCAGCCCTGGAGCACCGGCAAGGTTGGTATGTACGGTATCAGCTACGACGGTGAAACCCAATTCACCACCGCCATGATGCAACCGCCCCACCTCACAACCATCGTCCCCTTGGCCAGCGTGTCTAATCAATACGACTGGAATTTCTACAACGGCGTCCCCTACGAATTGCAGCCCCTCATCGGTATGACGAGCTACTTCTCCGGCAGCGTGGTCCCGAGCACCACTCCCGAAGATGCCACTGCGTACCCCGAGAAACTCACCTGCCAACCCGAGCAATTCGTGGCTGGCACCGACTTTAGCGGCGACAACACCACCTTCTGGCAAGAGCGAGACTACCGTCAATACATGGGCGACATCCAAGCCAGCGTGCTTCATGTCCATGGCCTAGCTGACTGGAATGTACGCCCGGTCCACATCGATCCCATGTTCAACGCCATCCAAAGCGAGAAGCGTGGTATCTTCGGCCTCTGGCACCACGCCTACCCCGACCGCGCCGATTGGGTGGACATACTCACCGCATGGTATGACCACCACTTGCTTGGCCTCAACAACGGCATCATGGAGCGATTGCCCCCGGTGCTCATCGAGGACAGCACTGGAGAATGGCACGGCATGAACTCCTTCCCGCCTGTGAGCCAGCCCTGGCTTGAGTTGGAGCTTAGCGCAGACGGCGCCATGGTGATGAACAACGCCACGCCTGGACAATGGACTGTCACGGACTACCCCGAGGAAGTCATTGTCAACTTCGGCCTCACCCCCAGTGAACAAACCATTGCCGGGCCCGCCGGGCTTGACCCCGACCGCCTTGAATGGACGTTCACCACCCCGCGAGACCTTCACCTCGTGGGGCGCCCGGAAGTCCACTTCACTGCAATCACCGACCAGACCAGCACCCACTGGGTTGCCAACCTGCAAGTGGACGGCGACGACCGCTGCATGTACGACTACCGAGACAACCAGTACAGTCAAAGCATCTGCATCAACAGCGGATACCAGGACACCCGCCACCGAAATGGGCAAAACAATCCCCAAGACTTGACGCCGGGCCAACCCTACGATTTGAGCATCCAAATGTACCCGCAATACGACGTGGTGCCGGCTGGATCCACCCTCCGTTTGGTGCTGACGAACAACGACCCGGAAGTCCAACAGGACCTCACGTTTGC
>JBFJXT010000063.1:0-9675 GCA_041623015.1 Thermoplasmatota archaeon
AGACCGTGGGAAATGGCCTTGCCGCGTAGTCGGGGATTCCAATGGAGCGCACACGTTCGTCAATTTTCGGGTGGGGTTGCCCGGGACGACTGATGCCGGATAGATCTCCTTTGATGTCTGCCACGAAGACTGGGACGCCCGCTGTAGAGAAGCCTTCGCAGAGCACCTGCAGGGAGACGGTTTTTCCTGTTCCCGTGGCGCCGGTAATGAGGCCGTGGCGGTTTGCGTACTTGAGCAGGAGTCGTGGTTGAACCGGGGCGCCGCCAAGCAATATGGAATCTGGGGGGTGCAATTCGGTGACGGTCGCCATGGGCGGTCATCGTCTTTGTTGGCACAAAAGGCCCCGCAGGAGTTGGGGTTGGGCCTGGGATGGTTTGGGCAAAAGGACAAGGGTGGGACAGCGCCGCGCCGGGCGCCAAGAGGGCTTAGTGGGATACCGTCGCAGCGCTTGCCGCGCTTGCCACGGCCGTGCCCGCCTTCAATGCCGCTCGGACGCCATCACCGTAGGCCTTGTCGATTTTGTCAAAGTGCCCCAGTTGTCGATCAATGATGTTCTGGGGAACGCCTTGCATGGCGGCGGCGATGTTGCCATAGAGCCGCGCCTTCTGGTCCGCGTTGAACAAGTTCCACAACGCCCGTGGTTGTCCGTAGTCGTCATTGCCCTCTCGGTGGTTGTATCGATCGGCGTCACCAGAGATGCGCAATGGAGGCTCTTGGACGCCGGGCACTTCCTTCGGGCCGTTCATGGAGTTGGGTTCGTAGTAGGCGTCTGGGTTGCCAGAGGCTTGTCCCATGAAATTCATTTTGCCGTCCTTGTGGTAATGGGCCACGGGGCACTTGGGGGCGTTCACGGGGAGTGCTTCGTAGTGGGTGCCGAGTCGGTACCGATGGGCATCCGCGTAGGCAAAGATGCGGGCCTGGAGCATCTTGTCTGGGCTGTGGCCAATGCCAGGAACAAGGTTGCTTGGCGCGAAGGCCAATTGCTCGATTTCGGCGAAGTAATTCTCCGGGTTGCGGTTCAGTTCCATCACGCCAACTTCATGCAAGGGGTAATCGCCGTGGGGCCATACCTTGGTCAAGTCAAAGGGATTGAACGCGGTCTTCTCTGCGTCTGCTTCGGGCATCAATTGCACGTACAGAGTCCACTGGGGGAAGTTGCCGTTTTCGATGGCGCCAAAGAGATCCTCCTGAGTGGATTCACGAGTGCGGCCCACCACGGATGCGGCTTCTTCGTTGGTCCAGTGGCGGTGTCCTTGTTGGGTCTTGAAATGGAATTTGACCCAGTGGCGCTCGCCATCGTTGTTCCAAAATGAGAACGTGTGGCTGCCGTAGCCGTTGATGTGTCGAACATCCGTGGGCAAGCCGCGGTCCGAGAACAGGATCGTCACTTGGTGGAGGCTTTCGGGGCTCAGGCTCCAGAAATCCCACATGGCAGTGGGGGAGCGCATGTTGGTCTTGGGGTGCCGTTTCTGGGTGTGAATGAAGTCGGGGAACTTCACCGGGTCGCGCACGAAGAAGACGGGGGTGTTGTTGCCAACCATGTCCCAATTGCCCTCCTCCGTGTAGAACTTCAAGGCAAAGCCACGCACATCTCGCTCGGCATCCGCAGCGCCCGCTTCGCCGGCCACCGTTGAGAATCGGGCCACCATTGGCGTCGTTTTTCCTACCTTGTCAAAGATGGCGGCGCGGGTGTACTTCGAGATGTCATGCGTCACCGTGAAGGTGCCGTAGGCGCCCCATCCCTTGGCGTGAACGGGGCGTTCTGGGATGCGCTCCCGGTTCTGGTGTGCCAGTTTTTCGATGAGTTGCCAGTCTTGCAAAAGGACCGGGCCCCGGGGGCCAGCGGTGAGACTGTTTTGATTGTCAGGTACGGGCGCGCCGGCCGTCGTGGTCATGTTCTTGCTCATGGGTCACCTTGTCCTTGGGTTCCATGCAACAAAGCACGGACGCAACCCATCAGAACCGGGGTCAAAACCCTAAAGCCCAAGCACGGGCGAAGAACGGAGGCTCACGCCGGGCATGCCACCAGAAAAGCCCGTCAGGGGCTCCAATGCAGCGGCGCTGCGCCGTTAGTTGAGCTGATTCACGGCGGGGTGGTAGTGCGGGTCGCGCACCGGGTCAATCTCGGCCTTGCTTCGAGCGCGGTCAAGCAACTCCAAGCAGTCTGGGCTCAAGTGGCGAAGACGCACACGCTTGCCTCGGGCCTCGTACCGACCCACCAGGGCTTCCACCGCTTCCAGGGCGGAGTGGTCCATCACCTTGGCCGACTGGAACTCGATGATCACATCGTCCGGGTCGTTGCGGGGCGCAAAGGATTGGGTGAAGCTTGCCGTGGAGGCAAAGAACAAGGTGCCGTGCACTTCGTAGATGCGTCCCTCTTCGGTGTCGCGCATGTCAACGCGGATTTGCTTGGCGTGCTGCCAGGCAAACACAAGGGCCGCGATGACCACACCGAGCACTACTGCGATGGCAAGATCCGTGAGGACCGTCACCAATGTCACCGCGAGAATCACGAAGGCGTCGTGTTTGGGCACGCGATTGAGCACCCGTACGCTTCCCCAGGCGAAGGTCTTCACAGACACCACAACCATCAGGCCTACGAGGGCGGCCAACGGAATCATGCCGATCCACTTGGAAAAGAACACGATGCTGCCAATCAGGCCAAGGGCTGCGACGATGCCACTGAGGCGTCGGGTGCCGCCGTTGCCGACGTTGATCATGCTCTGGCCAATCATGGCGCAGCCGCCCATGCCGCCAAAGAAGCCGGTGATGACGTTGGCGGTTCCTTGGGCAAGGGACTCCTTGTTGGGTCGGCCTCGGGTGTCCGTCATTTCGTCAATGAGGTTCAGAGTGAGCAGGGTTTCAATCAAGCCAATGGCGGCGAGAATCAACGAGTAGGGGAAGATGATGCGCAGGGTTTCAAGGTTGAAGGGAACGCTTGGTATGCTGAATGCAGGCAAGCCGCCCTTAATGGCGCCCAAGTCAGAAACGGTGCGCGAATCCAAGCCAAACAACAGAGAGACCACGGCGATGCCGACGATGGCCAGGAGCGGCGCGGGGAGGTTTTTGTTGATGCGGGGAATGCCGTAAATCAAGCCCACTGACAAGGCGGTGAGGCCGATCATGGTCCAGAGCTGAGTGCCGCCAATCCATTCTTCGTGGATCTTGAAGCTCTCCAGCTGAGCAAGGAAAATCACAATGGCCAAGCCGTTGACGAAACCAAGCATCACCGGGTGAGGCACCATGCGAATGAATTTACCAAGACGCAAGGCACCAAACACAAGTTGCAGAATGCCCATCAAGACAACGGTCGCAAACAGGTATTGAATGCCATGTTCAGCCACCAACGCCACCATCACCACAGCAAGCGCGCCTGTGGCACCGCTGATCATGCCAGGGCGTCCACCAAGAACCGCCGTCACGAGACACATGATGAACGCCGCGTACAAGCCAACGAGTGCCGGAACACCTGCAACAAACGAGAACGCAATCGCTTCCGGAATCATGGCCAGAGCCACAGTCAATCCGGAGAATACGTTCTGTTGCAACGCCTTGGGCGTCCAGTTGCCCTTAGCAGTCAAATGGGGTCGTACGAGATCGAACATGGAAAATCCGGGAACCCAGGCACGAAGCCTAGAGATGTGAGGCGCAGAAACAGGTCCCAGCGCCCCAGGCAAGAACGGCGCCACCTGGAGCACCATAAGAGCGTTCGGGGCCGCTTCTGAGGCAATCCAGAGCGAATCAAAGCGCAGCTTGCACCATCAAATATCAAAACGCCGCGCACACACAGGAAGAAAAAGATGCGGGGACCGGGATTTGAACCCGAGTTGGTGCCTTGGCAAGGCACCGTGATACCACTACACTATCCTCGCGTGGTGTTCCTGTGTGTGCGGATGCAAAGTGCCCCAGAGGGGTCCTCGAAGCGAATCGCCTCGAGTCCTCTAGCGGACAATGGGTGGCCTCGAATCCGTCTCGATTCGCAGCCAGATGCGGGGACCGGGATTTGAACCCGAGTTGGTGCCTTGGCAAGGCACCGTGATACCACTACACTATCCTCGCGTGCGGTTCCCCATCCGGGGCGAATTCGGCCGAGACGGGACCGATATTTGAGCGGTTTGGTCGGTTGGCCTACAAACCGGAGTATCCGTCGGGCACCGATGTCTCCCCGTAGAACACCGTTATGGCCACATCGTACTCCACTTCGTGGCCGGCTCCATTGGTGAATGCGCTGCCGAGCCACTCGCCGGCAAGCGGGTTTTCGATGACGAGTGAGTGCGGGCTATCGGGGAAGCCTGGGCTGCCGCCTTGGGCGGTATAATCGTACATGACCGGCGTCGCGGTGTGGTCTTCTGCGGGACTGGACAACGCCAAGTCGAGATCGGCGATGGGGTCACTCCATTGAATTTCTGCAAAAAGGAGGGTGCCGCCTTCACTGACGACAATAGTTGCAGCAGCTCCTCCTAGTCCTGCACCTGCTCCGCCGGCCCTGATGCCTGAAACAACGGCGCTTCCTCGGGTTGAATCTGGCCCCAGGTCATCCGTGGGAGACGAAATTTCGCCGTCGTCGCCTACGGTGATTGGCTCTTCCGAATCATCATTTGCACAACCGGAGAACGCTATGGCCAGCGCGACGAGCAGAGCGGCAATTTTCATGGTTGCCTGATTCGAGTCGGAGCCATCAATATTGCGGTGAGAACCGTTGCAATAGGGCGGTAAAGTCGCCAGAAAGTGCACGCCCGTGGCACCATGGCGCCAGATGGGGTAAGGCTGGGGTGCCTCGTTGAAGTCTCGAATCAGGGACTAAGAATCGAGCCCTGATGTCGTCGTTTCATGTGGATACCGCTCAGCCCGCCCGTCTTGTCATCAAGATCAGCTTTGGATTCATTCATCATTGCGGCAAGCCGCCCACCGCCACCTCCCCTTTAACCGCTGGTGACATGGTCGCGGCCGTGAACGAGGCGGCTCAGGCACTCGCTTTCGTAGCAAAACGCGCTGCGAGCCGATCATTGCCGGCCGCCAGGTGGGCCCATGTTCTGAGCCTAGAATTGGGTTGGATGACGCCTTCGCAAGCCAGGGCGTACGTGGCGGGGGCAAAATCGGCGGGGCTTCTACAAGAGGAAGCAGAGGAGTTGAGCTTCGTTCTCGATCCTGATTCTGTGGTCATGGACAGGCGGTTTCGGCCGGACCCGCAAGCGCTTCCCGAGCCATTGCCCGCTCCGGTCGAAGTGCAGGAACTCGATGAAGGCGGGTTTTCGGGGTGGTTGCGTACCTTGTCGTCGCATCTTGGGCAAGATGCTGCGGCGACAATGGACCTGGTTTCAGAAATTCAGAACCGGTTCGGCGGCCATCTAGGCGCGTATCCTGCCTTGCTCATCGCCGCGCAAGAAGCTGGACTCGACACCACAGACGCCGCTGAGTCTGAACTCGGCAAGCTCATGCAATCCGCACCATAATCGGGACAATCAGGGCCGCAATGAGGTGGATCCGGCGGATGCCACATCGAAGGGGAATCGTTCCAACAAGGGCCGCAATGGCAAGCAAGAGGAGGCCCGTGGCACCGGTTAGGAGCACGGTCAGCGCGAGAAGCATTGCGATGCCGATGGTGGTCGGCGCACGAGTGGGCAGCCATTCAATCAGGAGTCGAAACGGACGCTCAAGCCACAGGGTCCCGGCTGCCCCCATGATGCCAGCAATCAAAATCACGCAAACGAGGGTCATGAGCGATAGAGGCGGAGTGCCTATTGTCCAAGGTTGAGGATACCACAAGGATTGAACAGCCTGACCTAGCCCAGATCGGGTCCGGCCCACAATCCACAGCATGCCCATTGCAAGAATGGCGTGGGCGGTATTGACCACCGATAATGTGGCCAGAACGCCGTTTGGGTCATCAGTTCGACGACCTATTCGTGCAATGCTCGTAGACACCGCACCTGTGACACCGGGTAAGGCCGCGGAGAATGTCGTAATTCCCAATCCCGGCAAGATGTCTCGGGGTCGAAACTTGGACGGCGCATCCCAAGCCGGAGCGGGGTCTTGTAGCGGAGTACTGGTTCCTGAATGGATAGCGGCAACCAAACTAGGCACCCCAAACAACCCTGCCAACAACGGCAACAGAGGCGTGGAGGGGACGTTGAGAAACGCGCTAGTAGGCCACTCGAAGGCCATGAGCCCCAGCCACGCCGCTAGGCCCATAACCAAGGCAGTTGGAGGCAATCTGCGGGCGCCTCTCAGGGCCTCTTGAACCAACAACACCAGCAGGGTCGCGCCAAGCAGCCATGGAGCCACGGCATTGAGTTGGTCAAACAGATTCAGGGGTCTGCCTAGGATCCAACGCAGCGGCCAAAGCAATAGGATGGCGCCCAATAAGCCAAGCAAGCTTGCATGCACGCTCGTGTGTATGGCTGCTGGGGCTTTCCCCTCGTACAGGAGGCGGTGTGCAGGCAGCATTGAGATGATGGTGTCCTCGCCGGGAGCACCGAGGTACGTTGCCGGAATGATTGAAACGAATGTGTGCGCGACGCCGACCGCGACCAAGAATAGCGCCAAGGGCGGCGCGGCGTTTGGAATCAACGCGAGGGCAAGTGCGGCGAGGGTATTGACGTGTATGCCGGGGATGAGGCCGGTTAGGACGCCAGCTAGCGCCCCGGCCAAGCCTATGGCGAGGAGCGATAATCCTTCCATGGACTCACCGAATTTGCATGCAGCTTGATACAGGCACAAGCGGCATCAGGAAGGGCGATGGCGGTTGCGCTCACGTGACCTTCCTTGGGCCAAGGTCCGTCGCCAAGGTGGATGTGGGCTCCGTCGCCGACTAATTGGTTCTTGGCGATTTGGCCTGAGACGCGGATGAGAGTGTCCGGCGACTGGTTCAGAATATTTTGCAGGGAAACATGAGGTGCTGCGGGTGTTTGCGCTGGGTTGATGTGTTCTGCCATGAGGACCAAATCGAGTCCGAGTCGAGCCAACCGTCCAGTGATGGTGAGGTAACTGCCTCGGGGCCACTCGCCGTTGGGTGCCAGGACTTCTACCGCGTGGCCGGCTTGGGAGAGTGTCAATCGAATGCCGTCTCGGTTGGATTGTGTGGCGTGGACGACTCCTTCGATGGTTACATCCTGCCCCTCATACGTTTGCGCGTCTTCGATGCCGATTCGAGGTGGATCGGTGGTTGCCAGCCACATTTGCCCGACGGCAAGCAGGGTGATTGCAGCGGCGATTGCACGTCGAGGGGTGTGCAGCACGGACGCTTGATTGACCTTCGATACTTGAACTCAATCGACCAGTTCTTGGCCTGAGTGGCACACTTTTTGGTGTGTGCGGCACCGGCTTTAGCGTGGCCGAGGGTGCCTATGAATGGTGGCCGATTGGCAATCTGTATGCATCGCATTCTTGCATTATTTCTTGTCTTGGCTCTCGTTCCGCCGGCAGTCGGTCAAGAACCCAATCAGCCAATCATTTCAGAGCTCTACCCAGACCCCGACTCGGGCCGCGAATTCATTGAATTATACAATCCAGGCAACGCAGACGTCAACCTTGCAGGGTGGCGCGTTGAGGATGCGGTTGGGAATGGCTACACCTTCCAACAATCCATCGCGGCAGGCGCTTACCTCGTCATTTGGAGCGGTGGTGAAGCCGATGCGTTGGGCCCCGCCATGTCTGGCACGGCAGTCTGGAATAATGGCGGCGACACTGCGTATCTGCTCGACGCTGCAGGATCTGTTGTGCAGCAATTCGCATACGGGTCTGCTGAGCAACCGGCGCCCACAAAGGGAGAAAGTATCCAATGGGCGGGTTCGAGTTGGACGCACGCCACGCCAAGCCCTGGCGGCGGTACGGGCCAGCAAGTTGGAACGGCCACAGCGACGGTTGATGATGTTCCACCCACCCTGGAATTTTTGGAAACCCCGCCTAGGCTTCGGCCAAACGAGGCAGGGCAAGTTCGAATTGCGGTCTCCGACGCCAACGGAGACGACGTCACGTGGACACTCTCCCATGGTGAAACCGTGCTGCATAGCGGCAATTCCGGGCAGCACGATGTACTCGTGAGTTTTGCCCAGGTTGGCGATGTCCAATTGACGCTCCACGGTGAAGATCCCGGAGGAAATATGGCAAGCATCACGGCCCTCATTCAAGTGGCCGAGAATCAACTGCGGGTCGAATTGCCCCCAGAAGGCATTCGATTCCCTAGTTTGCCCCCTGGAGGTGGCCCAGTGGATGCAGTTGCGCCATTCCAAATTGTCAACGATGGGAGCGCCACGCAAGCACCTTGGTTTGACCTCAGTGATCTGAAGGGCCCCGCTACCATCCCAGTTGTTGGGTACGTATCCATCGGCACGAAACAACAAGGTGCCGCCGAGTGGAGTTGGACACCTTATGATTCCCCGCTTACGGCGCTACCCAGCATTGCGCCGGGAGCCACGGTGGATGTTATGCTCAGGCTGTTGCACCTTCCCGAGCCGCTTGCTGCGGGTGACTATCACACTTCATTCACGGTGGTCGCATGATGGCGCTCCTCGCACTCCTCGCCCTTTCGCCGGTTTTGTTGGAGGATTCCGATGTTCGACTGGTAAGCAGTGGAACAGATGGAGCGCCGGTCTCATGGCACCTCAATGGCGAATGGGTGGCAACGACAGGAGACAATGAAACAGAAACGATCCAGGTCCCTGCCGGCGCTCATGAGTTGACCGCGTCCAGTCCGCACAAAGGCATCTGGACGATTCTTGCCCGCCCGGAGCCCCAATCTGAGGGGGTCACGTACGTCCCCGGGTGGACCGCGACGGCAACGCCACAAATGCCGGCTAGCGAACCCGTTTGGGAGTCGCCATGGCTTCCCGTTGTGGCTGCATTGGGCGCTTTGACGGGGTTATTGTGGCCTCATCGCGGGGCGAAGCAGCCAATAGAGGCATGAGCCTGCACCGAGCGTGCACATCGATCCCTGGGGCAGCAGCCAATACCAGGACTATTCCCGACTTCGGTCTGAATTTGGCATTGAACCATTCGGAACGGAGGACTGGCAGGCGTTCGATGACCCGCACATGCTCTTGAAGCGTGGCGTGGTGTTTGGCCACCGCGATTTCCAACGCATTCGAGACTCTGTTCGCCGAAAGGACCCTTGGTCGGTGATGACTGGCTTGATGCCGTCGGGCTTGATGCACCTTGGTCACAAAATGGTGATTGAGCAATGTATCGCGCACCAGCGGCACGGCGCCGATTTGCACATTGCCGTGGCGGACTTTGAAGCGGTGGCCGCCCGAAACTTGAGCCTCGAAAAAGCTCAGGAGCTTGCCCTGGATCAATACGTTCGCAACTACCTCGCCTTGGGCCTCGATCCCAATTCGGCGGAGGTCTATTTCCAAACCAAGCGTCACCGCGTCAAGGACCTGGCTGATCAATTTGCCTTGAAGGTGAAGTGGAGCCAAATGCAGCAAATGTATGGCTTCGGGGAGAAAACCAGTATCGCGCACATCAATGCCCCATTGGTGCAAGCCGCGGATATCCTTCACGTCCAGCGCCCAGACCTTGGTGGGCCCCGTCCGGTTCTAGTGCCGGTGGGAGTGGATCAAGACCCCCACATCCGCCTCGCTCGGGACATTGCTCAGTCATGGCGCACATTCAGCGTGTATCATGCTGACAAGGCAGAGGGCCCGAAGGCAAAGGCGGGGTGGGCAATTGCCATTC
>JBFJXT010000064.1:0-9577 GCA_041623015.1 Thermoplasmatota archaeon
CAAAAAGTCGAAATTGTTGTGAATGAGATCAAATTCGCCGGCACGCTCGAAAACCGCAGAAATATGCAGGCATTCGGCGACTTTCGGATCAATCGATGGATCCTCCGAATAAGGATGCGCACACATGGCGACAAGTTTACCGCTGGTTCGCGAGTCGCCTGTGGCAAAAAGCGTCACGTCCACGCCAAACCGCACCAGCTCTTCGGTTAGCAGACTGACCACAGATTCCCATGGCCCATAATGGCGGGGAGGGGTACGCCATGAAATGGGGCTAAGGATGGCAATACGCATGATCACGCTCGACTCGTACGTTTATCGAATGCGAGAATCCTGGAGCAAGCTTCCAGGAGTCCATACGGCTATACTCCGCAGGTCCGAGCTGTGGCCGCTGAAGCATAAATATTGTTAGTCAGATCACTTCCTGGCGCAACCGAAAGTGAGAATCCAAGAACAACGAAGGCAACTGATCCGACGGCGGCCAACTTTGCTGAACGCCGAGAGCTCACGCGTCATCACCCGGCCGCATATTCCAGGAGACAAGGCTCGGACCATGACCCTTATCAACCGGGTCTCAAAGCTAAGCGACGAAGACGTAGGCCACTTGCCAATCGGTCCGGCCACCGTATTGGCGGGGAACGTCACCGAGGAGTTCTTGCGCTTCGGGTGGAAGGGAGTCCCATGTTTCTCCTACCAGTGTAGGCGGCTGCTCCCGTTTGCCCGTCCAGAACGAATCAACGCCACCCGGGTGTTCAATGACAGCGTCCCAGTTTTGGAGGAGGAAACTGAAATTTCCAATGACTTCCGCATAGCCACTCATTTTGTGGAGGTTGACCATGGGGCCGATGGTGGGCGACTCCACGCCGCGACCGAATCCGTACACGTTGGCCCGTCGTACAGATTCAGATCCGCGCGGCTCTACCTTGAGGCCGTCGGTGTAGATTTTTGTCTTGGTTTCATTGGAAATGAGGGTTATGCGATGTCCATCCCGGATTTCGCGCGAATGGAGTTGCCCTGGCCCTTCGTAGGCGATGTAGGTTTCTTCGTTCTCACCGCCGCTTGTGTCGCCGAGGAATGGTTCCGCGTAGTCGTGGTCAATTTCCACGCGTAGGTGTTCTGCTTCGACAGAGAGGAGGCGGCTTTCGTCGCCGGCCCCGTTGATGTTGGCATAGAAGAATCCACCTTGGAGGGCTACGTCTCCCTCGATTTGGATGAGGTCGGCGGGGACGAAGACTTCTTGCTGCGCTACCGATAAGGGGACGGCAAGCAAAATGATTGCAACAATCAACGACTTATTCATGCGGCTTCACAAATTTCGAAGGGGTCCGGAGTGTCTTCTGGGAACGGGCAAAGGCATTCGAGATTGGGGACTGGGAAGCCGTTGAACACGGGGTCGCAGACATCCCTGAGTTCATCGACTGGGTCATGATAGTGGAGCGGCTCATCGCCATATAGAGGGTTTGCTGTGGATGGCCCATTGGCTTGAACTCCAGAAGGGTAGAGGAGGATGATTCCGAGGAATGCCAGTATAATTGTTCGATTCACGTGGCACCACACCATGCCCGAGGCATCAGGCCGATAGTATATGAAGGAATTAGCTGCTTTGGGTACAATTGATTTTAATCATTATAGGTTTTTATTGGCTTATAGCCACACATTTAGTAGCATATTGAATCATGATTTCCATACTTCCGGCTTTTCTTAGGTAATGTACCCCAATAAAAATTGTTATGCAGATAAAATAAATTATGGATTGGCATTTTAGTTAATAGTATCCTATATGAACGTTCAATGATGATTTATCATAAATCACTATGGAATACCGACGCTACCCCTTGACAGCAATCCAAGGAATGCCAAACGCCCTGAATTTACTTGGATTTGCCATGCACCCGTGCAATAACGGCACCATTACACCCGAGCTCAGAATCGCTTAATCCGAGCCACCACGACCCCCACAAACAGAGCGGCCAGTAATGCACCCGGAGCAACACTGGGAATCAGCCTGGAAAGAAGACCCGGCTTTTCTTCGTGGGATTCAATTGAGAAATTTGCCGTCTTGTTGACCGATTCCGAGCCGCGACTGACAGTCACATTTACCGTGTGGTTGCCTGGGCCGAGTTGGAGTGGCACCGTGGATTCACCATCCAAAATGGTGTGCGTTGTGGACTTGTTATTCACCGTGACCACAGCCACCGGTTCCAAGGTTTGAATCACCAGCTCGGCACCCTTGAGGGTAATATTCTGAACCGTCACGCTGACATCCAAGGGCGGCAGAGGCACTTCAATCCCCCGGGCAGAAACAACTACAGTCTTGCTCGGGCCGAATCCAATGTTTCCGTAGGCATCTTCCGCGTAAGGCGTGACAACAAGCGTTGCGGCAGCTCCAACATCAAACAAGCCAAGCCAATCGCCTCCGTTTTCATGGAGTGGAATCAAGTAAGCTTCCTCGGCGCCTTGGCCCCCTTCCAGTGGCTCCACTTGGAGCCAGACACGATGAATGAAGGTGTCGTCGGTGGCGCGCACTTTCGCCGGTGCATCGGTGTATTCCAACATTTCAGTGCCCAACGACACCCATTCCACTTCGGGCGTCATGCTGTCTCGGACCGGTGTTTTCACAGAGGCAGACGCCGCATAATCATCGGCAAATTCCAAGACGGCGCCCAAGGAAACCTCATAGAAATCATTCGATCCAATTTGGGAGGGGATCCTCTGAGTCAGGCCAACGGTGAGCGTCTCTCCTGCATCAATGATCCTTTGCGGTGCGCCAACGATTTCTGCACCCACCACAGTGAGTTTCACCAACTCAGCAACGTTTCCTTCGTTGGTAATCTGGAAGGCATGGGGCGGCGTGTGGTAACGCACAACTTCACCGGGGAAACCCGGCAATGCCACAGGTGCTTGCAGCCGTAATTCTGCAAGTCTCACGAAGCCGTAGTTCACCACAGTTGATTCAACGTCGTCACTATGACGCCAATGGGCTTCCAGCGTTACGGGCCCTTCCGCTTGTGCCAATCCAACGGAGAAGCGCTCAGTGCGGGCCCGCCCCGCCTCGACAGGTTGGACTTGAATGGACCGAGACCCGATGGAGCCATCGGCATAGGTTGCTCGGAGGGTCAATGTGGAGGCATCCAAGATGGCGTTGCCCTCATTCTGGTAACTGATGGTAAGAAGGGCATCTTCACCCCGGTAAATGGTAGAATCCACAAATTGCAAGTGAGAGACCACGGGGTGAGGGCCGGAGAATTTCAGAGTCGCCAGTCCGCTATCAAAAATGCCCGATGCCGCGGTGGCGGTGAGGGACAACGTTGTCACTCGGTCGGCGCCAGCCAGGGGTCGCACAATCACCTCGACAATGGTAGAGCTTCCACCCGCCAAGGCCAAGGATTGAACCTCGCTTCCCTGGATGGTTGGCGGTCCAATGTCCCAACCTCCTGGCGACTCAGGCTCTCCAAAGGTGAAGGTGTCCGGTCGAGTTCCCGTGTTGGTCAGCGTGAATTGCACCGTGCTGGATTGGCCTGGCGCCGCATAGACATCCTGGGCCGGACCATCCAAACTGATTCCTGGCGGCGGCGGCACTTCGTCGTTGCGAATGTCAATTTCACCGGTCAACGTTGTTAACCACATGTTGATGGAATTGCTCGCACGGATGGAAAATTGAATGTCGTCGACGTTGTCGTCGACGCCCACATACGGGTAATGCACGTTCAAAATTTTAACGTGGGAGCCCGGCGGTAAGACAGTGGTCGCTTCGTCGAACCATGCGGTGAGCCGCGCGTGCCCGGCAATGATGTCCCATGTGATGGTTGCGTCTGCGTTGCCCTGATTGTCCAAATAGACCTCAATCTGCTTGGTTTCATCAGGCGCTATTTGCAGGGATTCATCATTGGCTTCGAGTGCGAATTTGTATTCCGCGACGAACACATCCATCAGATATTTTTCAACGGGCGAGGATTCTTGCAGAACCACGACAAGGTTCCACGCACCCAAAGCTTCGTCGTCAGCGGCCCAAGTAAATGTATGCAGGAAGGAGTTGCCTGCAAGGATTGGGTCGCCACTAGTGGAGCTTCCCAGTTCTGATCGTTCACCATTGAGCAATTCTCGGGTTGATCCATCAAGGGTTTCACGGTAGACTGTCAGCGTGTAGGAAAGGCTAGTTCGCTGGCCTTGATTTTCTACCAACACTTCCAAATCGGCATCGAAGCGGTCGCGGAAGGCGTCCAGCTCGTTGGGGCCGTTGGTGACGTACGGCAGCTGGTCGTCAACGAAGCTTATGCTTGCAATGACCAATGGATTTGGCAGAATTTGCGCGGGCACCAATGTGGCGATTCCCGATAAACCGAGTAAGAGGACGAACATCAAGGCCGTGGTACGCCGGGGCATTTTCTGGATACCGAGATTCTTGGGCATCTTCACACGAGGCGCTTGTGTTACGAGTCTGGGATTCATACGGTGACCTCCCTGTTTCGTAGGAGTCCAATTCCTATGGCGGCCGCGCCCAACAGCGTTGCAATGATGAGCAACAGTGCGGGTGAGGCACGGTCGATCATGGAGGCGAGTCGGTTGGGGCCGAAGACCATTGGCAAGAGCAAAGGAATGAGAAGTACCGCAACGACGCCCATCATGGGGATCCACACGCCGAGCCCCGTTCTTGCCTTGGTGCCAGCGTGGCGGGGAGGCAGGGACGCGATGAGGGCAAAGCCAACGGCGATGCCGATGGACCAGCCGGGGACAGGCAGGAATGCATCGGGAGCCGTGGGGATCAATAGCAACAGGAGCGCAACGGCGGGCCCGACCACGTATAATCGAGGGCGAGACGGCGCAAGGACCACGGACACGACCCATGCGATGGCAGCGATTGTGGCCAGCGAGCCCAGCATGACGCTAGGCCAACGCGTCAGTGCGGCGGCAATGGCGGCGGCGGGCACTGCAAGAAGGGCTGGCACCGCTTGGCGAGAGGGCTTCACGAGGCTGCCCCCATGAGTCGCCAGGCATCCTCTAAGCGCCGGTTGGGCTCCAGTTCGTAGACGGGGAATCCTCGTCCTCTGAGCCTTCCGGCGAGCTTTCGCTGAGTCTTGGCTGCGGCCCGTGTTTCAGGATCTCCCAAGTCTTCAATCATCGGCATGACCACATGCACGGGGCTGCCTCGGCGGCGCACCATCTCAAGCGCGTCTTCGAGGCCCTCGTCTTGTTCTCCGGCACCCACATAGACCACGGGTTGGCCTGAGCGGAACTCCGTGTGGATTTCATGGACCACGGAGCGGAACATGGTGGCGCCCTCAGCACGGGTGTCGGCCATGTGCTCCTGGAACTTGTGCAGTACATCTCCACCTCTGCCCTCGACACGGTGAACACCCTTTCCGTAGAGCAGAATCTTACAGCGGTCTCGGCCGGCGATGGTTTCTTGGGCGATGCTGGCTGCACTTCGGGCCGCGCGAACGAAGGGCGTCGACTCGGCAGGACCGCAATCACTAACCGCTCGAGTGTCCACGATGAGGGTGAGAACAAGGGGCGTTTCGTGGACTCGCTGATTGACCATCAAGTTCTTGGCGCGGGCACTGGCTTTCCAGTTGACCATGCGCATGGTATCACCTTGATGATATTCGCGCAGAGCAAGGAATTCCGTGCCGCCCCCGGCTCGATTGACTTGGTGTCCACCACTGGTGATTTGAGGCACCTTTGTCTTGAATGGCGAATCTCGCGTGTCTTCGAGACGGGGCGTGACGCGCACATCGGTTGCCCCCACGAGTTCGCTCACTTGAACCCGCAGCCCTAATGGATCGCTTCGCTCGGCGTACAGGGGACCAATATTGTATCTCCCCAGCCGAGCAGGCCGGACGGTATATTGCAAGTCTTCTTGCCGTTTGCGCGGTTGAAGCAGAGCGCTTCCGTCCACATTGAAGAACCCGGGTAAATCGTCTTGGACCACGATTCCAGCCGTGCTTCCCTTGAAATGAACATTCAAGTCCACGCGAACCGGCGAGGCTTCGGCCACGCGGCGAGCACTGACGGTGCGAACGGCGGTGGCATTGGGCGGCCCAAAGAAGTACGCCCCTAGGGTCGGCACGAGAAGAATGAGCCCTGCCCAGGCTGCTTGATGACTTGCGAAGGCGACGCTGAGAATGATGCAGAGCAATGCGGTTGCCAAGGTGATGCGCCCTCGTTCTGTGAGTCCGCTGGGCGCGTGTTTGGCCTCCTTATTGGACAAGTCTTGGCGCTTGAGCAAGACCCGAGGGTCAAAGCGATGCAACTGGAGACCTGGAACGGCACCTTTTGTTCCAGCTGCAATGAAGGCGAGTGCCAAGACCGGGAGCAAGATCCATCGCCATGGGTCGGCACTAAATTGCCAAGCAAATCGGGCGGCCACTAGAAGGATATCGTCACTTTCCACGTGGCCTTCATCGATCAGGACCAATTTGGATTCTGCAAACAAGTGGTCCCTCATGGCCACTTCATCAAATCGCAAGTCGGCATTCGGGTCAAACATGGCCGGCGCCGCGATGGCCCAAATGGATCCTGTACCCAATTCAATGCGTGCAATGACGGGGAAGGGCCCGGTTGGATCTGCTTCTTCGATGACGCCGTTGCCGTCTCGATCTAAGTTGCTCAGCGCGCTGCTCCAAGCAAGTACCTCTGCATCCGAGCCTGGACGCACAAGGAGCGCACTGGCGTTTTGCGAGGAGACTTGGAGGGTGGTTGCGCCAATTTGGACCGGGAACGCTTGGACGGGTTCCGCCAAGAGCACTCGCTCAAATGTGATGCCGTGCCGAGAGGTCAATTGCGTGCCGTGCCCCCTGGTGTCCAAGACTAGGACAGTCCCTCCACCCGTGGCATGGCCCTCGAGCGCTTCCAACTCGGTTTCGGTGAATGGGGTTGTGGCGCTACGGATGACCACAGTAGCATCGGCAAGGGTGGGTTCATTGCGCAGCGCTAGGGCGCCGGTGCCGAGCCTCCGGATATCCGAGTCGGGTGCCGCTTGGAAGGATAAGTTCTGATCCCCGGCAAAGCTTGATTCTGGTTCGCTGGCGAGGGCGCTGAGTAACACCACAACAACCACGGCCAAGACGAGGCCAAATCCAACCACGGAGCGAAGCACTTGCTTCATGCACGGCCTCCCCAAGCAGTGGAGGTTCGAATGGATTGAATGGCCCGAATGGCCAGGTCACGGTGGCGATCGCCTAGGGTGCGATTTCCATACCGGGCTGTCTCGAACAAGCCAATCAAGGCGCCCAGTGGACCTTGTGGCATGCTGCGGATGTTCTCGATGAGCACTTCTTGCAGGGCGCGCGGCGTCGGGGCTTCATCTTCCACCCAGCCGTTGCGCAGGGCTGCCCGCTGAAGCACGTAGTAGGCGTGCAGGATGACTTCTTCCACCGCACCGGCGCCTCGAATGGTTCGCAGGGTGTCCCGTAGCTCCACTTCGAGCGGGCTGCGGCGGCGCCACAGGAGCGTTGCACCCAAGGCGAGTGCGCCAACGACGAGGGCGACCGGAATGAGCCAGAAGTAGGCTGCTAAGTTGCCCCAAACATCGGGCGCGGGTGCTTGAGGCGCACCGAGTACTGCCGTTGCGAGGCTTCGTTCCTCACCCGCTTGAGCATCAAGGCGAGCCGCTACGGCGACTTTTTCCTGCGTGCGTTGGTGGTTGAACGTGGCTTGGCCATCCTCGTCTGTGACCACATTGATGCCTCCTGGCAAGTCTTCTATGCTCACGTGGACGCTTCGATACGACAGGGGCTCGTCATCACGTGTCACCGTGAGCGAAATGCGGGCCAGGCCACCTTTGTCTTCCTTGACTTGGAGGGCAATGTTGGTGGGCCGCAGAAGATCTAGGGTTTCTTCGTGAATGGCTGCTGCTTGGGTGTCGCTGCCGTCATATTCGATGCGGAGTTTTGTCGTGGAGGCGTTGGGTAGCAGCGGGTCGATGAGGAGGGTTCCGTCCGTGAGCGCCTGGCTGTCGTAGAGGGCGCCATCCACGAAGATTCGCACGTTGCCGGTGCCAAGTTGTTCGCGGCCATCAAGGATGGAAATGAGCAATTGCAAGGGTTTGCCGGCGACAGCATCTGCGACCTTTTGGACCGACATGAAGGTGGGCGAAACGACCACGAGACTCATCTCTTCTTCGAGGGCCGGGTACGCATCATTGCCGGCTACCTCGACGTTCCAAGTGTACGTCCCCGGCTCAAGCTCGATCGGCAAGGTGCCGAGTGCATCGAAGGATCCATCCACCGAACTTTGCAGGGTTTCTTGCGCGCCGCCCGGGTGCGTGATGTGCATGAGCCTCGATACGCCTGTCTTGGTTCCAGCATCGATGAGGCGGGGAATCAGGGGCGTGTCTCCGCCCTGGAACGGTCCCTCTGGCACGCTCAGCGCTAGGGCGCTTTGCAACAGCCAATGGGTATTTGCCGTCGTGGGACGAAGCGAGCCATCCCCACTGCCACCGTAGACAATGTTCACCGTGGTAGGGCCAAGATCCCAGCCTGCGGTGTGGAGCTTGAATGTAGCCGCCCCCGTGGCGTCCGTGATGACCGTTTGAAGCACCTTTTCATCGGCGTCCTTGGCAACCAATGCAACGCCGGCGATGGCACGGTCTGCGGCGTCAGTGAGTTTGGCGTTCAGTTCTAGGGTCTCGCCTCGAAGCGTGGCGCCATTGTCGGCAAGAATGAAGGTATCCGAGGCACTGTATCGCTCAAGTTTACTCTGGACCGCTGCGTTGTTTGTATCTCCGTCAAACTTGATGACTTGCTGAGACGGACCTGCGGGCGGTGTCCAGTGGAGCTTTGATTCAAAGGAGCCCGCTAGGTTGGTTCTGATGGTTTTGGCTTGGTCGCCGATTTGATAGGTAATCTTGGCGTCCGTGATGGGCGACCCATCGGCTGCCTTCAAGGTGCCTTTGATGATTACCGGTTCGCCAATTGCCATCACCACAGGACTGAGGTCAAGGATATGGGGAAGCGCTTGAACGATGAACGCTGCACTTGATTGGCTAGCCCGAGCCGTGGATGTCTTCTCCGTATGAACCTTGAGAATCAAGTCTCCGGCTGGCTGATCAGCAGGAACCACAAGCGTGGTGTCAAAGCGACCGTCCAATTGAGCAGGAGCTTGCAGCTTGACTTGACCCATGGAAAGATGCACCATGAGGGCGGCGGGTCCGGCATCATCCGTGACCATCCCAGACACGCGGAGGCTTTCACCCGCTTTGATGCTCGTTGGCATGGAGTCCAAGTGAATGGTTACCTGCTTGAGGATGCTCGTGGTCGCAGAGGCCGAGGCAGAATCGACGAAGTTGCTGTTGGGCGGCAATGACTGGGCACTGATGGGGAATCGCCCTGCTTCGGCGATTTGCGATTCAAATGGAATGACAATGTCGCCAACGGCATTGGGCACCGGGTTTGGACTCATAACCCCCCGCGGAGTGGTCACGCGAACCGGGTGCTGAAGGGGATCTCCGGCGGCATCCACACTGCGGATGGTGACTTCGAAAGATTCTCCGGCAGCAACCTCCGAGGGCACTTCAATGCTCAAGCTGGCCATCGTGTGAACGATGACGGACACGGAGGTATCTGTCCGGTCAAGGGCAGCG